>CAZXWJ010000075.1:0-16723 GCA_964644375.1 uncultured Desulfobacteraceae bacterium
CAAAAATTCAGATGCCGAGACGCAGAATTGAACTGCGGACACGGGGATTTTCAGTCCCCTGCTCTACCGACTGAGCTATCTCGGCACGAGAAGCGTATAATAGCGTCTTGACTTTTTCAGGTCAAGATGAAAATTTATTTTTCTTTCTTGTCGTCCTCCGAGTCATCTTCAAAGTCCAGGTCCAAATCCAAATTTTCAAGATCGAAGACCAGTTCACTCTCCCCTGTTTCCGAGATGGGTTCCTCCGAAAGGGAGATCTCTTCCAGTCCGATCATGGTATCTTCAAGGCCTTGTGCCGTGGGGTCTGAAGTCGTCTTCCACAGCGTGGGTTCCTCCTCGACGGGTATTTCCTCGAACTCGATACCCGCCAATGGCTGCTGCGCCTGTTCCCGGGCCTGATCCTCTAACAGGATCTTTTCCGGTTCCTCTTGTTCACTTGTTTCAGGTATCTCAAATTGGGTGCCGATTTCCAGTTCGCCGGTCTCATTGACCTTCAGATCATCGAGGTTAAGTTCGACTTCATCCTGTTTTTCCCTGGCTTTTTCAGAAGGCTCAATCTCAAGTTCCAATTCATCAAGGGCCTCGAGGTCGATGCCTGTTTCGGATTCGATCTTCGCGATTTTGGAATCGTCCGATTCAGCGGTAAGCGCCTCTTCTTCGAGGAAGATTTCATCAAACTTGAGTTCTGATTCATCTGTTTCCCGGGTCTCAAAGGGTTCCTCAAGGGACATTTCATCCAGACCAAGGTCAATCGCCTCGGGCGCTTCGGCCTCTTGTGCCCCATGCAGAAAGGCTTCATCAATGCTTGCCTTGCTAAGTTCGAGTGTCAGGTCCTCCGCCCCAATCCCTCCCATTTCGGCAGAGGGTTTCTGTAATGTTTCAGCCTCCTCATCGGAAAGGCTCCCAAGATCCAAAGAAAGCTCCTCATCGGTTCCCTCTCGGGGTTCCATTGATAGATCGGCCACGGATTTTTCCTGGCTGAATTCCTCCTCGGAATCCGTTTCCAAATCAAAATCGGCAACGGTTTCCTTCTCGGCAAGTTCCGTTTCGTCCAGACCCTCAAAATCTATCTCAGATTCCCCTGTCTCTCCAAATACGTCCAGTCCTTCCATCCCCCCGAGGCTAATGTCGGCATCCTGGGAATTATCAAAACTGAATTCGCCGGTTTCTTCCACTGAGGCGTCACCCATGTCCTCAACGACGGTTTCTTCAAAAATAGCCGAGGTATCGACTTGAAGCCCGATTTGAGACTCATTGACATCCCCTGTCAATGCACCGAGGAGGGAAGGTGGATTGGGTTGGAAAGGAGGGATATTGAGTTTCGCCTGCTCAGAGGAAATATCCTTGTTACACTTGGGGCAGACTTGGTTATAATCGAAACTAATATAACCACACTTAGGACATTTCATTCGACACTCCCAATTTTATGCAATTTGATGTAACTTTCTACTAAAAAAATAAAGTTGATTAACTTTCATGGAATTAAAATGTTATTTAAAAATATAATATAGTTTTTGTTATTGGTCAAGTATTTGATCTCTGATAAGATGATAGAATTAATCCTACCTTGAAATCAAATGCGGAATCTCATGCAACATGTACGCTAAACCGCCCGTTGAACTGCATCCGAAGGGTGGTTCAACAGGATAGCACCTACAGAAAATGAAAAGATCCTCAATGGTCCATGTCTCGGTATCTTATGCAAAAACAATGCCGACGTTGATGGTCGGTGTCGTGTATTCCTTTTGCACTCAGTCTTTTCCGATATAGACTCCTTCATAGCCTGTCGTATCCAGTGGATCGTCTTCAGACAAGACCTTTCCGTCCACGATTTCACCGATGAAAAGGGTATGATTGCCGGGGGCGAAACTGTCAAAAATCCTGCATTCCAGGTAACCCACGCAATCCTGGAGAATCGGACATCCCGTTTTTCCTCTTGCCCATTCGAGGGAGTCAAATTTGCCTTCCGGATCGGGTCCCTTGAATCGAACAATGAGCTCCTTTTGGTTTTTTGACAGGAGATGAAGGGCTAAGGCACGGCCTTTCTCTATCAAATGATGGCAAAAGCGGTTGGGATGGACCGCCACCATGATGAGTGGGGGACTGTAAGAGACCTGAGACACCCATGAGGCGATCATCCCGTTATTGATTCCGGCATGATGCGTGGTGAGCACATAAAGATTGCAGGTCATGCGCCCAAGGATTTCAAGGCATTGTTTGTCCATCTTTCCCCCTTTCGCCCCTTGGCTATTCACATCGTTTGATGGCCGTTCTGGCCAGTTCATCGCATCGCTCGTTTTCTTCGTGCCCTGCATGTCCCTTTACCCATTGCCATTCTATCTCGTGCCCTCGGCAAAGCTCAATAAGCATTTCCCAAAGGTCTCTGTTCATGACGGGTTTCTTTTGAGAGTTCATCCAGTTTTTTTTGATCCAACCCGGTAGCCATTCTGTCATGCCCTTGACAAGATAAGTTGAATCAGTTGATATTCTTATTTTCGAGGGACGTTTGAGCTGCCTGAGGGCCTCGATGACGGCGGTCATTTCCATTCGGTTGTTGGTCGTTTGACGGGCGCCCCCGGAAATCTCCTTTTGGGAGTCCCCGTATTTTAAGATGGCCCCGTACCCGCCGGGACCCGGATTCCCGCTACAGGCCCCATCGGAGAAAATTTCAACCAATTGATCCTTTGATTTTTGCATTTTTCCTCGTCGAACATCCTTTGTTTGAAATGTTTTGTTTGTTTTGGAAGGCCCTATCCTCTTTTCCTCCCACCGTGAGGGGTTCTTCGATGCGCCGTGATTTGTCACCTATGGATAAAATATCATACGGTCTTTTTTGACTTGGGCCGGGTTGACCCGGCACAGCCATGTAAATTTTTTCGAGTAGACCGGAGAGGGTCATCCTCGGATTCAAGAAGGTCCAGTCGTCTGCAATAAAGGGGCGGCCCGGCGATAGTTGCCTTGAGTCTTTTTGATGTCTTTTCCACGGTTCATCTTTCGGTGGCTTGGACAGACCGGATAGCATCCTCCGTGAACAATAGCACAGGCCGGCAAATGATAACAATAAAATTGTAATGACAATATCCTTGATTTTATTATAAAATACCTGTAAATGCTTTGCGTAGTGTGCCGAAAAAGACAAGGGCACGGCCAGAAGAAATACCGAGATCCAATGTTAAGACTCACCTGATAAGGACCTGCACAAATCATCACCACCAATGGGGAAAACCGCCATGGACAATAAGGCCACGCTTTCTGAGGAGCGCTACAGGGCCTTTATCGAGAATATCAGTGAAGGCGTCTATGAACTGGATATCGATGGTCATTTTCTTTATTTCAACCAGTCCCTGTGCGATGTCATCGGTTATCCGGGAGAAGAGATACAGTGGCAGTATTTCGGTCAATTCATGGATAAGGAACACTCTGAAGCGGCCGCTGAAATTTTTAAGCGGATTTACCTGACCGAAGAGGGAATCTCTGATCTTGTCTGGGAGATTGTAGACAAAGAGGGTCGCACAAGAATCATCGAACTTTCCGCCAATCTCATTAAGAACAGGGTCGGAGAAAAGATCGGTTTCCGGGGTATCGCAAGAGATATGACGGAAAAAGTCAAGGCCCAAGAGGCCTTGAGAGAGTCCGAATGGCGTTATCAGTGTCAATATGAAGCAAGCCGTGTGGCGGAGAAAAGATACCGAACCCTCCTCGAGTTTGTGCCTTACCCCATGGTGGTTTTTACCCTGGACGGCAAGGTGACCTATTTGAACCCTGCATTTACGGAAACCTTTGGGTGGACTCTGACGGAATTGAAGGGAAAGTCGCTTCCCTATGTCCCCCCCCAACTCAGAGAGAACACACGTGAGAAAATCAGGAAGCTTTTTGAAAAAAACACCCTTCCCCGATATGAAACCAAGCGCCTGACGAAAGATGGGCGGATGCTGGATGTCACGATCAAAGGAACCCTTGTGTCCGAAGATGAAGGCGGGCCGACCGCTGAGTTGGTGCTTCTATCTGACATCACTCAGGAAAAAAGAATCGCCGAAAGCAGCGAGGCCCTTATTCGTATCAGTATGGCCCTTCCCGAATATCCTGAATTGGAGGACCTTCTCAACTACATTTCCGGCGAAATCAAACGCCTCCTGAATGTGGACGGAGCCATGGTCATTCTTCTGGACGAGGAGAAGAAAGAACTTTTTTTTCAGGCAGGGGCCTATGACAACAAAGCGACTCAAAAAAGGGCGAAAGAGATCCGCTATCCAGCCGATACGGGAGTGTCCGGGAGAGTGATCCAGACAGGAGAACCCATCATTGTGCCCGATACGTCCAGGGACCCGTATTTCAATGCTGTCGTGGACAAAAAACTTGGGGTCCATGCCCAAAATATGCTGGATGTCCCCCTGAAGAGCAGCGACCGAGTGAGTGGTGTCCTTTGCGCCATCGGCAAGAGAGAGGGCGCTTTTGACCAAAAAGATGTCGGGCTTTTGAACATGATTGCCGGAACAGTGGCACTTTCCATCGAGAATGCCAGGTATTCCAAACAGATCACCGAGGCCTACCGGGAGGTGATCGGGCTGAACCGGGCAAAGGACAAGGTGATCAATCATTTATCCCATGAATTGAAGACGCCTGTCTCAATCCTCATGGCTTCGTTGAATATCCTTCGAAAGAGGATGGAGGAGATGCCCGAAGAGAAATGGGTGCCCACCATTGAGCGGGCGCGCAGAAACCTTGACCGCATTCTTGAGATCCAGTACCAGGTTGAGGATATTATGCAGGAAAAGCATTACAAGACCTATGACCTGCTCTCTTTGCTGCTGCAGCAATGCGAAGACGAACTCGAGGCCCTCGTGGCCGAGGAGGTGGGTGAAGGGGCCATCGTTAGAAAAGTGCGAAAACGGATCGATGAGATCTTCGGTCCCAAAGAGAGTCAAGTTTCAGAGGTCGCCCTGAAGGATTTTGTGGAGGCAAGGCTGGAATCATCGAAGTCCCGGTTTTTTCATCGGGAGATCGAACTGATCAGCAGGACGGAGAATGTCCCTGATATATGCGTTCCGGAAGATGTCCTTGAGAAGGTGGTTGACGGTCTGATTAAAAATGCCGTGGAAGCGACCCCAAATGGGGGAAAAATAGAAGTTGTTGTTCAAAAGCGTGGAGACGGGGCTGAATTCGTGGTTGAGGATTACGGAATCGGTATCACGGAAGAAGACCAACGGCGCATCTTTGAAGGGTTTTTCTCCACCCAGGAGACCATGGACTATTCTTCAAAAAGGCCCTTTGATTTCAATGCAGGGGGCAAAGGGGCCGATCTCCTTCGAATGAAGATCTTTGCGGAGCGATATGACTTCCATCTGGACTTGAAATCTAAAAGATGTCATTTTCTTTCGAAGGAAGGTGACATCTGCCCCGGAAAAATAGTTGAATGCGAATTCTGCTCGAAAGCGGAGGACTGTTACAGGTCGGGTGGCAGCCGCTTTGCCGTGTTTTTCCCACCTGCTCCCGTGCCAGGCTGTGAAACGTCGGAGTCTTCATGAAAATGGATCAGAAAGTGAAGGATGTTTTAAGAAAAATGGTGAAAGACGAACCCTTTGCACGCAAACTGGGTATAAGACTGGTGGCGGTCGAGGCGGGTCATGCCGTTGTGGAGATGGAGTCCACGGAGGATAAACGTAATATACTCGAAATGACACATGGCGGGGCCATCTTCTCCCTGATCGACGAAGCCTTTGAAATATCGGCTAATTCTCACGGGACGATAGCCGTAGCGCTCAATATGAACGTGACCTACCATCACCCTCCGGAGCAAAATAGCCTTCTCCGGGCTGAATCCCGTGAAATACATCGCTCCCGTAAAACAGCCACCTATAAAATCGAGGTGACCGATTCAGAGAATAAACTGATTGCCTCGTGTTCTGCGCTCGTCTATCGAAAGCAGCAGATGCTGCCCTTCCTGGCTGATGAATAATGCCTGAATTTTGAAAATTCGTTTCTGTTTGGCCTTTTCAAACGCATTCAGCGATGGACGGGTTATGTCCAGGGACCTTGATTTTTTCAAAAGGCTAAATTTATACAAAACTTCCATGAGAAGCTCAGAGCATTGGGGCTTCCCACGCCCATTGGATTTATAGTATTGACTTACCGTCAGAAATTCAATATCTTACGCTCTAAAATAAGAAAGGGGCCTGTTCGGGTCTCCGCAAGGGGCCGACAGGCCGGTCAGTATTTGACAAGGATCATCAAAGTTGGAAAGAGAAATATTATTTACACGCGAAACTATTATGGCAAGGGTGAGAGATCTTGCCCGTGAAATATCCTCTGAGTATGCCGGAAAAGAGCCTGTCCTGATAGGGGTGTTGAATGGCGCGGTCTTTTTCTTCTCCGATATCGTCAGGGAAATGAATATCCCTTCCCGTATTGATTTTATTCGGGCTAAAAGTTATGGTTCCGAAACGATATCGAGTGGTTCAGTCACTTTGACGAAAGATGTCGAGGTTTCCCTGAAAGGGAAGGATGTCATTGTCGTCGAAGATATTGTGGATACCGGAATTACCCTGACAAAAATTGTCAAATACCTTGAGGAGAAGGGACCGAATTCTATTCGAATCTGTACCTTGATTGACAAGTTGGAGCGGCGCGAAGAGAATGTCAAAGTTGATTATCGGGGATTTCAGATCCAGGAGGGATTCCTGATAGGCTACGGTCTTGACTACGATGAACAGTACAGGAATCTGCCGGATATTTATGCCTTGAGGTGACTGTGATTTCTCATCTCGAAGAGGAGGACGGCAAATGATCATTGCTTGTGAAAAATGTAAATCAACGTTTCAGCTTGAAGAGAGCCTGCTGCGGGACAAAGGGTCAAAGGTTCGATGCTCGCTCTGTCGTCATGTTTTTACGGTCTATCCGACGACCTCTTCATCCATCGAAGAAGCGGCGCCTTTTGGAGATGTCGATGAGGCCATGCAGGAAACAGTGGCCCTGGATTCCCCTCCCTCCCTCGATGATCAGGAGGAGACCGATTTTGATACGGCCTTTGAGGCGGCGCTTGAGAAGGAATCCATTCCGGCGACCTCTTTCAATGATCTCCCTGACGAGGGCGATGAGATATCCTTTGGATCCTCCGAGGGAACGGATGCCCTCGGGGGGATAGGTGCGGATATCACAGAAGAAGGGCCGGATTTGGCGGGGTTGACGGATACGGAAGTCGGGGAAAAAACAGTCAAGTTTTCTTCCGATCAGGAAAAACCACACCGAAAAAGGCGCCTGGTCCCTTTCCTTTTGATCCTGCTCATCCTTGTCGCGGCCGGTGTTGCCATCTTTTTTTTTAAGCCGAGTCTCATCCCCGAGTCCCTCCATTTTCTGAAACCTGCCACCAAATTGGAGATTACGGACCTTGGGGTCAGTCGACTCGATTTCAAAGCGGTCAGCGGGTCCTTCGTGGAATCCAAAACGGCCGGGAAACTTTTTGTCATCAAAGGGATGATCACCAATAATTATCCTCGCACGCGAAGTCACATCTTTATAAAGGGCTCTCTGCTGGACGACCAGGGCAAGGTGGTTAAAAGAAAAGTCTCCTATGCCGGCAATTCCTTCACTGAAAGCGAACTCCAGGACATGTCCATGGGGCAGATTGATGAGGCCCTGAAAAACAAGTCTGCCAAAGATAATATGAACGTTGATGTCCAACCGGGCGGTTCGATTCCTATTATGGTTGTTTTCGATGGTCTGCCTGACAATCTGAGTGAGTTTACCGTGGAGGCGGTGAGTTCAGCCCCTGGAAACTAGGCCTTCCCCTTATCCCCCCAATCAAGACGCAGGAAAAGGGCTCCGGCCCCCTTGTCATCTCGACAGGAACCGCATGATTAAATTTGACGAGACAATGTCCTCCATAGGTATGAAAAAGGTTGCCAGGGGTTTTTTCATCCTCGCCGTGATCCTGTCCATCGGTACCTTTGGATACATGCTTCTGGAGAAGTGGAAATTTTTCGACGCTCTTTACATGACCGTCATCACCATTACAACCGTGGGCTTTCGGGAGGTCAGAGACGTTTCAGGGGCGGGAAGGCTCTTTACGATTTTTATTATTTTTTCCGGGATGGGGATTATTGCCTATATCCTGGGGATAACGGCCCAGGCAATGGTTGATTTTCAGGTAAGATCTCTAATCGGGAGGACGAAATTGGGTCTGAAGATGCGTTCCATAAAAGATCATTACATTGTGTGCGGGTTCGGAAGAATCGGCAAGATCATTTCCCTGGAATTGAAGGCAAATAAAATTCCATTGGTCGTGATAGACAGTCGACCCGAAGTTCGGTTTGTTCTGGAAAACGAGGACATTCCTTTTATTATTGATGATGCAACCAGTGAGGATATTTTGATCGAGGCGGGAATCGAGCGGGCCAAGGGTTTGATCTCGGTTGTGGCATCCGATGCCGACAATCTTTTCATTACCATGAGTGCTCGCGGGTTGGTGCCGTCACTCTTTGTTCTCGCAAGGGCTGCTGAGGAGCAGACGGAAAAAAAGCTGTTGAGGGCCGGCGCCAACAAGGTCGTGATGCCTTATCTTATCGGCGGACAAAAAATGGCGCAGTCCATCACCAAACCCGCTGTGACTGACTTTTTGGAGTTTACGGTTCACAATAGAGATATGGGGCTCAAGATGGTGGAGTTGGAGGTTGGAGAGCAGTCCCGACTGAACGATCTCACTCTGGTGGAGTCAGGCATCCGGCAGGACATGGATGTCATGATCGTGGCCATCCGCACCAGAGAGGGAGAGATGAAATTTAACCCTTCCTCCCAGACGCGCATCCTGGCCGGGGACACCCTCATCGCCCTCGGAAAAAGCGATGACCTTGAGAAGTTCGAGAAAATTTTGGCAAAATAAAGGCCGTTACCATGAAGGTTGTTTTCCATAGGTGAATGTGTTTCAAAAAGCTAATCGTTGCCGGCGTGCGAGTCCGGAGGAGAACAAAGTAAATGAAAATTTTTTATGGAGGAGCGATACAAGGGAATTGGGACCGTTCCGTGAGGGGACATGTCCACCATTCTTTGATCGAAGAGATCAAAGGGGCGGGCTTTTCGGTGATCAGTGAACATGTCAAAGGTACGGACTTTGATGAAACGGCCGGATTCCTCTCGGAGGTCGTCGGTGAACTTCCACCTAAGGGTCCGAATCGGACGATTTTTGTGCGCAATAAAATGATTGAACTCATCGAAAGCGAGGTCTCGGGCGCTATATTCGAGGTATCCGTTCCGAGTCTGGGGACGGGCATTGAAATCGCCCATGCATACCTGAGGCCGCGGCTCGGTTTGACTGAAATTCCACTGCTGGCGCTCTATGAGAAAGGCTTTTGGCCAAATAAACTTTCGTCAATGGTCAGTGGTATCTCTCAGGAGTCATACCCCAATTTCGATCTAAGAGAATACGCAACGCTGGATGAGGCCACAGGAATGGTAAGAAACTTCTTGGCCGGTTTGTAACTTTGCAGTCGGTATGTCGAAATATTATATAGGACCTATAGGCCATGACAAAAAAAATTAGAGTTGGGGTTTTATGCGGCGGGAAATCTGCTGAGCATGAGGTCTCCTTGCAGTCGGCAAAGAGTATCGTGGAGGCCCTTGACCGGAACAAATACGAGGTCCTCATCATCGGCATCGATAAGGAGGGGAAATGGTGGGGCTATGAAACCGGAGACTTCCTGAAGTACCCCGATGATCCGAGCCGGATCAGTTTAGAACGCAGTTCCTCCAGATTGGCCTTCATCCCCGGAGAAAGGGAAAAGCCGCTGCTGGATTTTTCGACAAGCCATATCCTCGGCGGGATTGACGTCGTCTTCCCCGTCCTGCACGGACCCTTCGGCGAAGACGGCACTATCCAGGGGCTCATGAAACTGGCTGATATGCCCTTTGTAGGGCCGAGCGTCCTTGGGTCAGCTATCGGAATGGACAAGGATGTCGCGAAAAGGCTTTTGAGAGACGCAGGTATCCCTGTGGCAAAATGGTTGGTGGCTGAACGATCATCTGCTGATCGTATCGATTTCCGGAAGGTCGAGAAAACATTGGGGGCGCCGTTTTTCGTCAAACCGGCGAATCTCGGTTCATCGGTAGGGGTGAGGAGGGTGAGCGACGGAAAGGATTTTCAGATTGCCGTTGACGAGGCCTTGAATTATGACAATAAAATAATTTTGGAGGAAAATATTCCTGGGCGGGAAATCGAATGTTCCGTTCTGGGCAACGAAAACCCGATCGCGAGTCTCCCCGGAGAAGTCGTCACCAACGCCGATAAGCATGCCTTTTATTCTTACGAAGCAAAGTATATGGATGAAAGCGGGGCGATACTGAAAATCCCTGCGGATTTGCCCGGGGACACGAGTCAACGTATTCAGGAACTTGCCGTCAGGTCGTTCAAGACCCTGTGTTGCGAGGGGATGGCAAGAGCGGATTTTTTCCTCAAAGAGGATCAACAGATCGTGGTCAACGAACTGAATACGATCCCCGGCTTTACAAAAATCAGTATGTATCCAAAGCTCTGGGAAGCAAGCGGCATACCATACGGGGAATTGGTTGACCGATTGATCAGATTTGCCATGGATCGATATGAAGGTGAGCGAAGGCTTCAAGTCTCTTTTTTTACATAGAAAGGTTTCGGAAAAAGACAACCTGAACATTTTATGATTAAAATCGCTTTTCTCCCTGCTTCTCTTCCTTGAGAACCCTTCGGAGGACCTTCCCGACCATGGTTGTGGGGAGTTCTTCACGAAACTCTATTGTTTTGGGGACCTTGTATTCGGTTATCTTGTCCCTGGCCCATTCCAGGATCTCTTCGGCCGTGACCTTTCCGCGTTTTTCCGCAGACAGCACCACGAAGGCCTTGGCCACTTCGCCGACCCTTGGATGGGGGACACCGATCACGGCGGCATTGATGATATCCGGGTGCCTGTGAAGGAGATCCTCCACTTCGGCCGGAAATACGGGGTATCCCTTGCACTTGATCATATCCTTCGCCCGGTCGCGTATAATGGTGAAGCCCTCTGCGTCTACACAGGCAATGTCGCCCGTGTGCAGCCATCCGTCACGCACGGCCGAGGCGGTTTCATGGGGTCGATTTTTGTAACCCTTCATGATTTGCGGGCCTTTAACGACGAGTTCGCCGGTGTAGGCATCGGCCTCAAGGGCCTGCTCGGGAGTGAGACCCCCTGCTTTGCTTACGGCAAAGGGCATGGGGGAGAGGACTTTGGTGCCGGTTTGAGGATCTACGATTCTTGCATCTGTGTCGGGTAGGGGGAGGCCGATGGTCCCGATCTTGCGCAGGCCCTTGTCCAGAGGGTTTGCGTGGGTGACCGGTGTTGCCTCGGAGAGCCCGTACCCTTCGATGATGATGGAACCTGTCAGTTCCTCGAATCTGTTTTGTACCTCCAAGGGCAACGGTCCGGCCCCGGAGATGGCCATCACGAGGGAGGTCAGATCGAAATCTTTGACCTTCGGATGTTTGTTGATCTTGTCGAAGAGAAGGGAGACACCGGGCATGATGAATCCCTCTGCTGGGCTGTATGTCTGGATGGCCTTGAAAAGATCGGCCAAATCGGCCGGTGGCCTGGGAAAAAGAAGCTGAACTCCGCCGATTCGAATGGCCGTATTCATGATTCCCGTCATGGCATAGGAATGGAAAAGGGGCAACACACCGACAAAACCCATCCCCGGCTTCTGTTGCCACAGGATGGCTTCGCACTGCACCGCGTTGGCTACCACGTTGCGGTGGGTCAGCATGGCGCCTTTGGGCAGTCCCGTCGTCCCGCCGGTATATTGCAGGACCGCGATGTCATTCCACGGATCGATTTCAACCTGAGGGGGATGGGGTTCGGCCTTCAGGAGATGGGTAAAGTGGATGACATCGGCAGGTAGCTTTCCGGTCGGGATTTTATTGAGCAGCTTTCCCAAATAGCGCTTCAGGAGGGAAAAACCGCACAAATCGACGATATTCGTACCTATGACGTAATCGATCTGGGTGTCGGTGAGTCCTTTTTGCGCCTCCTCGAACACGGCATCCAAGGCAATCAATGCCTTGGCACCCGAGTCCATGAGCTGGTGCTGGATTTCATAGGCCTTGTAGGTGGGGTTGATGGCCGTTACTGTCACGCCGAGCAACTGACAGGCATAGTAGCTCACGACATACTGGATGGAATTGGGCAGCATGAGTGCGCAGATGTCACCCTTTTCGAGGCCCAGCGAGGCGAGACCCTTGGCCAGCCTTTGAACTATTTCCCAAAGCCGGCGATAAGTCGTTATGGTGTCAAGAAAAATGACGGCCGGTCTTGAACCGTAATCAGATGCGGTCTGTTTCAAAAATTCGGCAAGGGAACAGTCCGGATAGTCAAGACATTTGGGCACTTGTTCCGGCCATTTTTTGTACCATATACGATCGCCAAGTGATTTTTCATTCATGGCGCAGCCTCCTTGGTTAACGGACGAATAGTTGTAATGTATGGCGCAGGGGGGCTGATCTTCCCCTATAGAAAGAAAGGCGAGGGAGGTCTATGAAATGGTTCCAAACCCTTTTTTGAAGAGATCCTGGGCCTTTTGCAGGGCCTGGAGATCGTCCAGTCCCATGACCTCGTCTTCGTCGTCGGCGATTACGAAACCCACATTCAATCCATCTTTCTGCATCAATTCTACCAGATCGGTCATGAAAAATTCCTCAATTTCGACCATTTCCCCCTGTCTTTCCTTTAATACTCGGTGAGGCCTTTTCTCCAGGAGATCCAGGTATCGAATCAGTTCCTTTCTTCGGACGGCGTAGATTCCCGAATTGCAAATCCGGAGCATATCCTGCCTTTTGGGAGAAAGCGTGTGCCAATATTTCCATTCAATGATTTTTTCGACGGTCTCGCCGGTCACTTCCAGAACCCCATACTGCTTTCTGTCTTCGGGACGGAAGCCCAGGACGACCAGCGGGTTCTTTTTCAATTCTTCTATGAGATAAAGGTAAGTCCTTTGCCGGACAAAGGGGACGTCCCCCATGGTGATGATCAAACGATCAAAAAATCCGGACACAATGAAGTCCTTTGATGCCAGCAGTGCCCCCCCGGTTCCGTTCAGTACAGGCTGTTCGCAATAGGTGAGATCAAGGTTGTCCGTGGCCCTGATGATCTCGTCCTTCTTGTGATTGACAACCAGCGCCCTGGGGCCTGAAGGGAGGTTGTCCAGGATATGGAGCAGGATGGGGCGTTCCCCCTCGTAGGGTGAGTGAGAGGGCTGCAAGGGAAGCAAGGTTTTATTGCCGTCAAAACCTTTCATGCGACTTCCTCTTCCGGCTGCCAGGATCAACGAACCCGCGATAGATTCTTTTTCCAGTGTTCCGTCCGTCATTCAATCCTACCTCAAAAGGGATTTTTGCTGAAACGCTCAGCCCTCAAGTAACAAAAACGGTAATCTACAATTCTGAAAGGTGAATGTAAATTCATTTATCCAAAGGTTATCGGAGGGCCTGATTTCACTCCGGATGTACCCCTATTGTCATCTAAAGCCTCCACCTCTGGTGGAGGACCCGTTTAGATTTTTACCGTTCCGGGGGAAACAGCAAAACAAAAATCGAAGCTCGAATGGGTATAAATACCCCCTTCGAGGGGGTTATTTGAGCCCTCCCGCGCTGCGGGCGGAGCCTCACTCCCGTGCCCTTTATGGGCACTTCATCCCGTCGTCTGGCGTTAAGGTGATTTTTAGGATGGATTGACACCTTTGTGGCGCTTTTTATATTGACCGGGTCAAGCCATACTGATAAATAAAATGTTATACAGTAAAGGCGGGTTCAATGGGTTTTTGGGTAAAAAGAATGAGGTCTTCGTGTTGATGGCAAGGGCCTTTATCCCTTGATTACACCCATCGGCCTGAGGCGTGCAACCTTCTTGGCCAAGCCTGCTTGGTGGACCACTTCAACAACCTGGGATACATCCTTATAAGCCTCTGGGATCTCTTCCATAAGTGTTCTCTTGCCTCTGGATTGCACAAAGATTCCTTTGTCCTCCAGTTCACGACTAAGCGCCCTGCCTTTGGCTCTTTTGACGGCTTGAGATCGGCTCAAGATCCGTCCGGCCCCGTGACAAGTGGAACCAAAACTTTTTTCCTGGGCACCTTGGGTACCGGCAAGAACATAGGAATAGGTCCCCATATCCCCTGGAATAAGGACCGGTTGACCGGCATGACGATATCTTTCCGGCACCTGCGGGTGTCCGGGGGGCAATGAACGGGTAGCACCTTTGCGGTGAACGCACAGCATGACCTCCTTGTCTTCCAGCCGATGGCGTTCCTTTTTCGCGATATTATGGCAGACATCATAAACGAGTTCCATGCCAAGCTCTTCAGGGCGCAGGCCGAACACGTCCAGAAACGTCTGGCGGGCAAGATGCATGAGAATCTGCCGATTGGCATAGGCATAATTTGCAGCACAGGCCATAGCGGCCATGTATCGACGACCCAGGTCCGACTTTAGAGGGGCAGAGACAAGTTGTCTGTCGGGCAGGTTGGGGGCGGTTCCCGAAAACTGTCTGCCCATCGCCTTGAGAAAATCATCGCATATCTGGTGTCCAAAACCCCTGGACCCGGAATGAAGAAAGACACAGACCCGGCCTTCGCCAATACCAAAGGCCCGGGCTAACGGGTGATCATAGATCTGATCCACCACTTGAACTTCGAGAAAATGGTTTCCTGATCCCAGCGTTCCTAACTGGTCGAGACCCCTTTTCAAGGCCCTGTCGCTCAGGATTGAAGGATCTGCCCCTTCCAAGGTGCCGTGGTCTTCAGTTCTCTCCAGATCAGCAGGGAGGCCGAATCCCTTTTTTACGGCCCAGGCGGCACCATCAATGGCGACGTTGGTTTCTTCCTTCAGCGAGAGATGGATGACCCCTCTTGAACCGACCCCCGTGGGGATGCCGGTAAAGAGGGTGGAAACCAGTGTCCTGAGGTAAGGTCTGATTTCACTGGCCTTCAACCGGGTCGTCATAAGCCGGCAACCGCAATTGATGTCATAGCCGACGCCTCCCGGTGAGATAATCCCTTCCTCCAGATCGAAGGCCGCAACGCCTCCGATCGGGAAGCCATAACCCCAGTGGATATCGGGCATGGCCAGGGAGTACTGCTGAATTCCCGGCAAGGAAGCGACATTGGCCACTTGTTTGAGGCTCTGGTCATTTTCTATACCCTTCAAAAGGGCTTCGCTGGTAAAGATAAGACCGGGTACGCGCATGTTCCCGCTTCGAGGTAAAAGCCAGCGGTAATTGTCCATTTTTTCGAGTTTAATGGCCATACTATGCCCTCAAACGTCCATGATTATGCTGGCTTCCCAGTGGTCACCTTTTGGGGCCACTTGGATTTGATGATAGGTGACGGCTTTTATTTCACGCCGTATTTTATGCACTTGTGAATCAAATGGGACCGTCCTCACCGACGCTTTGATTTGTGATCGGTTGATGAAAGATACGTTCACCGAGGTGACGACGAGATGCTCGCCCTCTAAGAGATAGAGTATTTCTCCCAACCACCGGACCATGAGATCCTCCACATCTTGTGCTGACAGTGAGATTTTGAGGGGTGAACCTTCCGGAGATAATTCCTGACCAAGCACGAGGTGCATCAGGGAACGGCTGGCATTTTCAAAAAGATCCGGGAGATCGGCGCCTCGTATTCTGATGGCAAGATCCGCCGTGTGGTGCAGAAGGGTATAATCAGCCTTCGCCATTGGGGTCCCTCGAAAAACCGTGGATTCAGGAGTCGGTTTATTTCATTCTAACACGCCTGTGATGATTGTCAAAAAAAGGCATTTCGGAAACAGAGGCCGCTTATCACCCGGAGTATTTTGGAAACCAATGGCGCCTGTTCGGGCCGGGTGAGGACACAATGCTAAACCGACGGAGTGATCATTGCTTGAAAATATCGACAGGAACCTGTGCACGGGGTGGGTGCTGATAGGCGCGTAACGTTTTCGGGGACCGGGTCGCAGACGTCAAACCATTGCTCGATCCCATTTTCCGGCCTGCAAACCGTTTTGCAAGAAGATCCTGTGCAAACGCGTTGAGCAGTAACCCCTCCAAATTAAGCATAACGGGCACATTTCTTGGGGGAAATCGGCTCAATTATTAATGCAATATGATGAGGATGAAGACATGAATTGTGTTTTTTGTCGCGGGGTTTTGAAAATTAAGGGGCAAGTGGGCAGGAAAGATACTTGTCCTCATTGCGATCGAGATCTGCGCTGTTGTAAACAGTGCAGATATTATGATCCAAACGCCTACAACGAATGCAGGGAAGTCTCTGCAGAACGTATCGTCGATAAGGAAAGGGCCAACTTTTGTGATTTTTTTCAAATAAGGGGCTCAAAGGGAGGAAAAAGCGGCAGATCCAACAGGACCAGGGATGCAAGAGCGGCCCTTGAAGCTCTCTTTAAGAAGAAGTAAGAGAAGAGCCGCCCTTGTCTTTTTTGATCTAATCGTCTCGATGTTTCTTATCCGAAATTTCCCTCAACAACATGATGTTGCATTCATGCCTTTCCTGATACGGGTTCGCCGGCAATGGGCGGCAGGGGAAAGGGTGACCGCCGTTGTCCAATCATGCCTCATCCCTTCTCCCCCCATCTCTTGAATAGACTGTGTTTAATGCCAAAATAGTCAAAGACCTTCCCAATGGTCTGATCGATAATGTCTTCAATGGTTTTGGGCTGATGATAAAAGGAAGGCACCGGTGG
>CAZXWJ010000076.1:0-16599 GCA_964644375.1 uncultured Desulfobacteraceae bacterium
AGGCGATCTTATTGCAGCCCAGTTCCGAGGCCGTCTCGAAAAGGATTTTTCTTCGAAATCGGGAACACAGGAAACAGGGGTTTTCCCGGTTCTCCGGGCTGTGGGCCTTCGGCCCAAAATCACCCTTGATAATTCTGGACTCAAAGCCATTGGCGGAAAAAAGAGTCTCCATACGCGCCCCCGAATCCGCCCCAAATCCGGGGTCGACATGGACCGCCGTGATCCGGTAGGAGATGGGTATCCTTTTGATGTGCTCTTTCAACTGCCACAGCAGAGCCAGACTGTCCTTGCCACCGGATACGGCCACCAGGATATGGTCGCCGTCCCGGATCATCTGTCGGGTGCGAATACCCTTTCCGACAAAGCGTTTCATCTCTTTGGCTGCGCAACTCAAAATTTCGGTCTATCCTTCCCTCCCATTCTTAGATTGCTTCTGCAATAAGAGCAGGGAATCCCGACCCATCCGAAAATCCCCGCCCAAGTAGATGGGGAAAGACATGGTTTGCTAAAACCGGATAAGGCTTTAGGCGTATTGCCGTTCGCCGAAGAGTTTGGTTCCGATCCTTACCAGATTGGCCCCCTCCTCCAGAGCCACCTTGTAGGAATTGGACATGCCCATTGAGAGATAGGTCATCTCGACGCCGGGTAATTTCTGTGCCTTGAGTTCATCGAAGATTTCCCGGGTCTTTCTAAAATAGGGTCTGGATTCTTCCGGATCCCCCGCAAAAGGGCCCATGGTCATGAGTCCCATGATCTTGACATGCTCAAGGCGGCTTATCTCCCGAACCAGAGAAAGGGCCTCCCCGGGAAGGACGCCGGCCTTCTGGCTTTCTTCTCCGCTGTTGATTTCGATCAGAATGGCCATCACCTTTCCGATCTTCCGGCAGGCCTTGTCGATCTCTCCGGCAAGCTTTAGAGAGTCTACCGTTTCAATCATATCAAAGACGGCCACCGCTTTTTTTGCCTTGTTTTTCTGAAGGTGTCCTATCATATGCCATTTGGCGCGGGCACCTATGACATCAAAGGCCTTTTCGGCCTCCTGGACATAATTTTCCCCGACAATCTCCAGGCCGGCCTCGATGGCCTCTTGGATTTCTTCAGGTGTCCGGGTCTTACCGGCACCGACCAGTTTCACGCCGTGGGGCAATTCAGTCAGTATTTCTTTGACCTTTTCGCGAATCATCATGCTTTCTCCTCTAGGCGTATTGATACTCCAAAACATTGGAGGTGTAAAGCCCCGAACCCGACCCCTGATCCACCATCAAGGTGTCATTCTGTCCCGCGCATCAAGGGATTGCCGCCGTTCCTTCCTCCGGACCGAAGGCCATGCGGCGTTTTGCCTATAATAACTGAAACTAAAAAATATCCGGAGCAAAAAAAACCACCCTCGATCATTGAACTGTTTGTGCAGTTCAGTCGAGGGTGGTGATATCGATACGATTTTTTTAGGCTAACAACTCGAGCAACTTCCGCAACCTCCACCCGTCTGGAGGCTTGATCGTATTGCGAATCCGGAACCTGAAGCGCTTTCAGCAAAATCAACGACTATGGGTTTTACCTCCGCAAAGAGGCTCTTTTCGACCAGATAGGTGATACCGTTATTATCCATGACCTCATCGTTTTCTTTAGGCTCATCCAGAGCCATTCCCAGGGAGGGCCCGGATCAGCCTCCTTGGGAAAGAAAAATCCGAATGATGTGGTCTTGCTCTTTGTCTTTAAAAAATTCCTGGATCTTCTGATCCGCCAATTCCGTTACCTGAAACATATTTCCTCCTTTTTTGTCTTAGCATCCCAGTACCTAATCCATACTTCAAAAGTATACATCATTAAAATTCTGTCAACCTATCGAACTTTGAAAGCATTTTAAAGATCTTTTTTTGGCGGTCTCGCAAGAAGCCGAAAAATTCCGTTTTACGTCCTTCCTGCGAGGGATGGAATCCAGTTTTTTTAGATACTTATGGGCTCCCGCCTTCGCGGGAGTGACAAAAATTTTTATCTTTATATGAATATGAACGCTTTTTTTAATTCAGATCAAAATTATCTGAAAAGGTTACATCAAGGCATAAAAATTTGCCCGTCCCAGTCATAAGCGGCACACTTATACCTTGTGAAGGCTCTTTCAGAAACCGCCATGGAATCCCTGCCAGGGCCCACCGTTAGACAGGTTCTTCGGCCAGTCTCTGCTGCAACCAGACAATCACCTTGTCGAACTCATTCCGGAGTTCGACCATGGCCTTCCCCCGATGGCTGACCTTATTTTTTTCTTGTCTCGTCATTTGGGCAAAGGTCTTCTTCAATGGGGAGTAATAGAAAACAGGGTCATAGCCGAAACCGCTCTCCCCAGTCATCTGCAGGGCAATCTCCCCCTCGCAGGAACTCTCGTAGGTCAGGGCGGGGCCCCAGGGCACAGCGATGGAAATGACGCACTCAAACCGTGCCTTCCTGTTTTTCTTTCCCTCCATGGCTTTCAGGAGCTTGAGATTATTGATCTCATCGGTTGCCCCTTCTCCGGCATATCGGGCGGAATGAATCCCCGGAGCGCCATCCAGGGCCTCCACAACAAGACCGGAATCATCGGCAAAGGCCGGGAACCCCAAAAATTTTGCTGTCATGGAGGCCTTTTTGTAAGCATTTTCATCAAAGGTCTTTCCATCCTCAAGGATCGGAGGAATGGGACCAAAATCTGCCAGGCTTTTTATTTGGATTTCAAAACCCGACAAGAGTTCATTGAACTCCTTGATTTTACCTTCATTTTTCGTTGCAAGCACCAGCGGCCTATGAATCATGGGCACTGTCCTTTCCTTTGTTCACACCTTCTCTTTAAGCTTATCCATGAAAATCTTTCGTATTTCCTCCAGGCGTTTTTCATCCTCCGCCTCGAAACGGGGCACCGGAACCGGCTGGGTATTGGATGCCCGGACCAAGGCCCAACGTCCCCGAAAAGGTCACGCGCGCCGTCCACATCAATCACCTCATAATCACCCTTGAAATCCTTCACCAGGGCGTCAAAGCCACTATCGAGGTCGAGAAATCGAAACCTTCAAGGCCGATGAAAAATATACCCTGGTCATGACCTGTAATCCGCGTTGATCGACACATACTCGTGGGTAAGGTCGCAGGTGAGGATTCGGTCCTCGTGAGCGCCCTGGTGGAGATCTACGATCAGGGCAAACTGTTTTTCCTTCATGCGCTCGGTCGCCCGGGCCTCGGCCTCCTGCCCGACCCCCAAGCCCTTCTCCACGATCTTCACATCATCCACCCAGATATCGATTTTTCGCTCTTCCATGGCGATCCCCGAACGTCCCACGGCCGCCATGATCCTGCCCCAGTTCGGGTCCTGACCGTAGCAGGCGGTCTTGACCAGCGCGGAATTGGCGATGGTCCTGGCCACTGTCTCGGCATCGGAGGCCGAGGCCGCACCCTTCACCTTCACATGGATCACCTTGCTGGCCCCCTCGCCGTCCCGAATGATCATGGTGGCCAGTTCGTCCAATACGGAAGCGAGTCCCCTTCTGAATGCCGCATCGTCATCCTTTGAAAGGGAAGGATTCCCGGCCCTGCCGTTGGCAAGGATCAGGACACAATCATTGGTGCTGGTATCCCCGTCCACGGTAATCCGGTTGAAAGTGTTTTTTACGGATTCACGAAGGGCCTCCTGAAGATAGATGGGTTTGATGGCGATATCGCTCAGGACAAAACAAAGCATGGTGGCCATATCGGGCATGATCATGCCCGCCCCTTTTGCCATTCCGAAAATCCGATAGGGTTTGCCCTGAACCTCGCCCTCAAAACGGGCGATCTTTAAAAAAGAATCCGTCGTCATGATGGCCTTTGCCACCTCGGGCAACCCTCCAGGGGCGAGCTTTTCCGCCATGTCCGGAATGACGGCAGAGACAAGATCCATATTGAGCGGGGCGCCGATGACTCCCGTGGATGCCACGAGCACGTCTTGAGATCTGATCCCCAGTGCCCGTGCCACCAGCTCGGCCGTCCGCCTTGCGTTTTCCAATCCCGCCTGTCCCGTGCAGGCATTGGCGTTTCCCGCATTGGCAATGATGGCCCGGGCCTTTCCGGCCCGAATATGTTCCCGGCTCAGAAGGATCGGGGCCGCTTTCACCTTGTTGGTCGTGAAAACAGCCGCCGCGGCCGCCTCATTTTCCGAGACGATCAGGCCGATATCCAGATTTCCGTTCTTTTTCAGGCCCGCCGCTGCGGCAGAGGCCTTGAAACCTTTAAGAAGGATGGAGTCGTTTTCCATGGTCATTTCCAACATCAGAACGTTTTTTTTATTGGCCTGCAATTTTCATTTTTTTGAAACACATGCAGGTGTGGACGGGTCATGGGCGTCTCATTTCAAAGAAAATAAAAGGATGCCCTGAAGCATTCATTTCATAAATGAATCCGAGGTTGAGGATTGGCGTCAAATGCGATTGTTGGGTTTTATTCGTTTCGGCCGCAGCACTTCTTATACTTCTTCCCGCTTCCGCAGGGGCAGGGATCATTCCTGCCGACCTTTTTATTCTGGCGCTTGACGGTCATAGGGCTTGCCCCATCGCCATGGCTGAAGCTCATGGCCCGTTTCTTTTTCTTTGGAATTTCCTCCCTCGCCGGCTCCTCTCTGAGAAGCTGGACGCGGGAAATCGTCATAAGGCTCTCTTCTCGAATACGATCCATGAGTTCCTCGAAGAGGGCATATCCTTCCTTCTTGTACTCTCGAAGAGGATCCATCTGACCGTATCCCCTGAGTCCGATGCCCTCCTTCATGTGTTCCATGTCCTGGAGATGTGTAATCCACTGGTTGTCGATGATCTGAAGGATGATGAATTTTTCCAGCGAACCCATATCCTGTCTGCCCAGATAGGCCTGCCTTTTTTCATAGGCCTCGTGGGCCTGCACTCTGATTGTTTCCGCAAGGTCTTCCTCTTTCAGGGCACCAAAAGTCTCCTCTCCCAGGTCTTCAATCTCTATTCGTGGACGAAACCCGAAAAGCCGAATAAGGCTCTCCTTCAGCCCCTGGATATCCCAATCCTCGGAGGGAACCTTGGGATCAGTGAACCTGGCTACGAGCTCATCCACCTTTTCATCCATCATGTTGTTGACGATCTCTCCCACCCCGTCCCCTGAGAGGATATCTTTCCGCAGAGAGTACACGATCTCCCGGTGCTTGCTCATGACATCATCGTATTCCAGGAGGTGCTTTCTGATATCGAAGTTACGGGCTTCGACCTTTTTCTGTGCATTTTCGATGGCCCTTGAGACAAGATTATGTTCAATGGGTTGCCCCTCTTCCATGCCCAGGCGGTCCATGATGGAAGCCATCCTGTCTGAGCCGAATATCCTCAGGAGGTCGTCCTCGAGGGACAGATAAAACCGGGATGTCCCGGGATCCCCCTGGCGCCCGGACCTTCCCCTGAGCTGGTTATCGATGCGGCGGCTTTCATGTCTTTCAGTTCCCAGAATGTGCAGCCCACCCAGGTCCACAACGTCGTCACCCAGAACGATATCGGTTCCGCGTCCGGCCATATTCGTCGAAATGGTCACGGTCTGTTTTTGTCCCGCCTGGGCGATAATTTCCGCCTCCCGCTGATGATGCTTGGCATTCAGGACAGAATGGGGAATCCCGGCCCGCTTAAGCATCTTGCTCAGCATTTCTGATTTCTCAATGGTGATGGTCCCCACGAGCACGGGTTGCCCCTTCCGGTAAAGCTCTTTGACTTCATCGACGACCGCGACAAATTTTTCCCGTTCGGTCTTGTAGATGGCATCCGGAAAATCCTTTCGGATCATGTTTTGGTTCGTAGGAATGATGATCACATCCAGTTTATAGGTACTGTTGAATTCCGCCGCTTCCGTGTCCGCCGTACCGGTCATTCCGGCGAGTTTGTCATACATACGGAAAAAATTCTGAAAGGTGATCGTGGCCAGGGTCTGGTTTTCTCCCGCCACGCTGACCCCTTCCTTGGCCTCCACGGCCTGATGGAGCCCGTCACTCCAACGCCTTCCCGGCATCATGCGTCCTGTAAATTCATCTACGATGACCACCTGACCATCCTTGATCACGTAGTGAACATCCTTTTCAAAGAGCCAATAGGCCTTGATCATCTGCTGGGTCGCATGGAGGAGTTCCGAGGACCGCATATAGCGATTCTCCAGTTCCTTGAGCCGTTCAAGCTTTTCCTCTTCGCTGAGGCTTGCGTCCTCCCTTACATGGAAGCTTTCATCATCCAGGTCAGGGAGCACAAAATCACCCTGCCCGCCACCGCCGAGGAGCTTGATTCCCTTCTCGGTCAATTCCACGGCATTGCTGTGCTCATCAATGGTACAGTAGAGATCCTGATCCAGTTCAGGAAGCAGTTTCTGTGAGCTCAACATACTCTCCATCCGGTCAAGCTGCTTTTTCAGGTGCTGATTCTGCGCCAGGATATCCAGAAAAACGGTATTTTTCGGATCCCCCCGTTTGATTTGCACAAGCATTTCAATGGTTTTTTCGTCCACCTCGCCGGTATCGAGTCTTTTCTGAAGGTCATTCAAAATGGAGTGAATCACCTTTCCCTGCGCGCTCTTGAGTTTGATGGCAAGGGGTTTGACGTCCGTGAAGACCTTGTTTTCGCTTTTTTCGACCGGACCGCTGATGATCAGAGGGGTTCTCGATTCATCGATGAGGATGCTGTCCACCTCGTCCACGATGGCGTAATTAAACTCCCGCTGGGCGTAGTCCGCCATATCGAATTTCATGTTATCCCGAAGGTAATCGAAACCGAATTCATTATTGGTTCCGTAAGTGATATCGGAACCATAGGCTTTTTTTCGCTCTCCGTCACTCATGCCGTGGACGACGACCCCCACGGAAAGGCCCAGAAATTTATAGATTGCACCCATCCACTCGGCATCCCGTGTAGCCAGGTAATCGTTGACCGTCACCAAGTGTGCGCCCTTACCTGTCAGGGCGTTCAGATAGAGGGCGAGGGTAGCGGCCAGGGTCTTTCCTTCTCCGGTCTTCATCTCTGCAATCTTTCCCTCATGGAGAACAATGCCGCCGATGAGCTGCACATCGAAATGACGCATGCCCAAAATCCTGACCGAGGCCTCTCTGACCACAGCAAAGGCCTCGGGGAGCAACTCGTCGAGGGTTTCACCCTTTGCGAATCTTTCCCTGAATTCAACTGTCTTGGCCTGTAGTTCCGGGTCGGACAGGGCCTGAAAACGGGGTTCCAGCTGGTTAATGGTGTCAACGATGGGAGCCACGCGTTTCAGTTCCCGTTCATTCTTGCTGCCAAAAATACCTTTGATTAAATTTCCGAGCATAATCATTTCTCTGTGTGTCAGATTCTCTTTTGAGATGCCCCAGGGCCATAACCTTGAGCCGGCCCGCCTCTCTTTGACCTCGGATTCGAATCGCATTCCGACCCCGTACCGAATAAAGGGGGCGGCGGACAACCATAGCATGACGCCGTGATAAGATTCCGGGAACCCTTTCAGGGGCCGGGCAACATGTCCTCCCCCGAATGAGCGGTCATCATATTGACCAAGGCTCAGGGAGTTCACGAAGAGAATAAACTAATCATTATACATAAAAAGGGAAAGAAAAAAAATCTGAAAGCTAATTGAGGATGTATCGGAGTGGATCGACGGGTACACCGTTCAAATGGACCTCATAATGAAGATGCGGGCCTGTAGTACGACCGGTTAAGCCGACCAACCCGATCTTATCGCCCCGCTTGACGGACTGCCCCTTTTTTACCAGGAATTTCTTCAGATGGGCATATCGGGTCTTGAGGCCGTGATGGTGATTGAGGGTTATGATATTGCCGTATCCATAATCCTTCTTGGCCGATGTTACAATGCCGTCGGCCGAGGCTATGATTGGGGAGCCCATTTTCGTGCATATGTCAAGGCCACGATGAAATTCCTTCTTGTTTGTGAAGGGAGAGATCCTGTAACCGAAGCGGGAACTTATCCACCCCCTGGCCGGCCAGATAGAGGGCGTGCTGGTCAGCATGGATTTCTGATTTTTCAGATACCGACTCAATTCCGTCATGTCTTTGGCTTGTAGGGAAATCTCGGTATCGAGGTCATCCAAAGACTGATGCATCTTCCTGACCAGTTTTCGATGCCCCTGATCGCGGATAAATGCGGGGTCCAGGAGGGCGGGATCCGAACCTCCGACCCCCAAAAGCTGGGTATTGTCCTCGCTCGTTTCAACGTTGGTCATGACCCTCAACTGATTCACAAAGGCCTTGGATTTAACCAAATCTTCACTTATTCGGTTGATCTTCCGAGCCAACGTGACGAGCTGAACGTTCTTGGCCCTGTTTTCTTCCTCCAGCCCGGTTAGTTGGGGCATTTGTTTTTTGATGACCCAGTAATCCCGGATCAAATAGGCGAGGCCGATACCGAGGCCCAGCAAAACAATGCAGGAAAACATGAACGCCGCTTTGGGGATTTTAAGCTGTCGGGTTCGACTACTTCCGTCAGGCAGGAATAATATGGTAATTTTTTTGGCGGCCAAGGCGTTCTCTCTCATCGAGGTCCGTGAAAAAGGCGAGCGAAAGTTTCGAGAAATTAACACAAGAAGCTTCGATTTGTCAACCCCTATCAAGTCACCTAAATCACCCTAAAAATTGTTTAATATCCCTGGCAAGTGACGGGCTGATACCCGGGACCTTCATGAGATCCTCAAGGCTTACCCTGCGGATCCTCTCCGTATCGCCAAAATGCTTCAGCAAAAAATTTTTTCGTTTTGGACCGATACCCGGTATCCTGTCCAACTCGGAGGTGAGCAGGCTCTTTTGCCGGAGTTTGCGGTGATACGTCACCGCCCTTCGATGGGACTCATCCCTGATGCGCATGAAAAGATGCAGCAAATGATTGTCGGACCTCAGAGGCAGGGGATTCTTGCGGCCGGGAAGGTACACCCTGTCCGCCGCACCGGTCTCATCGCCCTTGGCGATGGCGGCGAGGGCCGGCGCTTCAGGGCTTTGGAAGGCGTCTACTGCTTTTTTTGCCGCCATGAGATGCCCTTTTCCGCCGTCCACGAGGAACAGATCCGGCAGATTTTCGTCTTTCATCCGCCTGGAAACCAGTTCGGCCATCATACCATAGTCATCGATACCCTCCACGTCTTTTATCCTGTAATTCCTGTACCCTCCCTTGTTTGGAAGACTATCCACAAAGGAGACCACGGCCCCTACCGGCAATTCGCCCTGGATGTTCGAGATATCCATACCTTCGATGGATCTCGGGGGCCTGTCCAGCTTCAGGAGGGTCCCCGCAAGGGCCATCAGATCCTGGTGCCCGAATTCCGCCCGGGTCTCCAGGAGGTTCAAGGCATTGGCCTTTGCCATCTTGACGAGCCGCACCTTCTCCCCCCTCTGGGGGAAGTCGATGGAGACTCGCCTCTTTGCCAGACCCGATACCCATTCATTAATGGAGAAAAGATCTTCGATGGGTTCGGAAATCAGGATATGTTGCGGAATAAAGGTTTCTCTGTGGTAGTATTGCTTGAGGAAGGCCTCCATGACCTCCGAGGGTGTGCCCCCCTTGCCCTTGAACTCATAGTCCCTGCTGCCCGTGAGGTAGCCTTTTCGAACAAAAAGGATGACGATCTGAAATATCCCGTCCATCTCTTCGAGGCCGACGACATCTAGATCCTCCAGCCTGGGCGAAACCACATGCTGATTCTGTATGACGTGCTCGACCGCCTTTATTTGGTCTCTGAGCCGGGCCGCCTCTTCGAACTTGAGCTCGTTCGAGGCCCTCTCCATCTTCTCTCGAAGATTTCTGATCAGTTCACGATTGCGACCTTCCAGAAAAAGCCGCACCTGATCGACGACTTCCCTGTAATCCTCCACCGAGACATCGCGTGAACACAGGCCCAGACACCGGTTTAGCTGATAATTCAAACAGGGTCTTGAGCGCTTTCGAAGCATCGGAGTCTTGCATTTGCGGAGCTGAAAAATACCGTCGATCAGTTTCAGGGTCTTGCGAACATCCTGGGCCGAGGAAAAGGGTCCGAAATAACGTGCGCCGTCCTTTTTTATCCTGCGGACAATGCCAAGCCGGGGATAGGGGGCTTTGACATCGAGCCGCAGGCAGGGATATTGTTTGTCATCCCTGAGCAAAATATTGTATCGCGGCAGGTGCTTTTTGATCAGATTGCTTTCAAGAATGAAGGCCTCCGTCTCCGTGGCCGTAAGGATGTAGTCGAGCCCCTTTGCGCGATTCATCATCAAGGCGGTTTTGTAGGGCAGTTCAGAAATAGGCCTGAAATAGGAAAGGACCCTTTTTTTGAGATTCTTGGCCTTGCCCACATAGATGATTCGCCCGGAAGGATCTTTGAACAGATATGCTCCCGGGCCTTCCGGCAGGGTAAGTCGAAGGGCGTCAGGGTCTAGATTGTATTGGGATATGCGTGTAGAATTCATTGGTCTCGGGCCGAAGAGGTCCGGTTATTCATGCTCAGTCGAAGAGGACTGCGTTCTTTGTCGTCATTCCCCCTCATTCTTCCATCCGAGATATAGCCGTTTGACCATGATCACAAGGTTGTGATAATGGCCCAGACTGTCCTTCACGTAATGTTTCAGCAGTGCTTCCTGAGAAAAGTCCAGCCTTTTTGCCCCCCTGATTCCCACGACATCCCGATCTTCGACCACTTCCATGACCAGGATTTCCAGGCCCACCGACATGGCAAGGTTCATCAGGTCGAAAAGTATCCAGGTTCCCAGGTTTTTTTCTCGAAAAGCCGGCACAACGAATACTCGAACCCTCCCGATATGTCGCAGGGCGCCCTCATCGTTTATTATGAGCCTGGCACAGGCAATAATCCGTCCCTCCAGGACGGCTACAATGGTCGTCGCTTTTTCCGGGTCCATGCGTTTTACCCACCTTTCAATGACCCGAAAATCGCTGACATCATCGTCCGTAAACCACCTGTCATCATCGGAAAGCTCTTTGAACATTTCAAAGAGGGGGATTTCGTCACCACTCCGGAGCGGTCTAAAGGTCAAGCCGGTGCCGTCCTTGAGGATGATCTCTTTGGGATAGTCCTTCTGCGTCATAAAACCCGTCTCCCTAATTCTATTTTTTCCCGATGGGCTCGCATGAACGTGGAAACAATAGCCTTGCTTACCAGAAAGGTAAGTGATAGGAAAGAAAATAGTCAATAAAATTGTATGGGTTGGAGGGGCCTGAGGGTATCGATGCATGGACCCTGGACAGCAGGAAAAATTCGAATGTTACAAAAATCAAGCAGATCACGCGAAAGACGACCTTTTCTTCTTGTCATGGCGGTCGTCCTTTTCATGCTTCAGGGTTGTGGTACGATAAAAAGAATGCATCCCCCCATGGCCACTCTTCCCGGTACGCCCGGGCATTTCCGGATTGGCCGAATCCTGGATGTCAAGGCAAGAAAGGCCATCTCCTTTCAAAAACTCATCGAAGATTTATCTTCAAAGGACGTGATCTTCCTGGGCGAGGTCCACGACAATCCCGAACACCATCTGATTCAGGTGCAGATTTTACAGGCGATCAATGCCCGTTGCGGCCCTACGGATGTGGCCATGGAGGCCTTTCAACGCCCCCGGCAGGATGCCCTTGATCGGTATCTGGAAGATAAAATTTCAGAAGAGACCTTCCTGCAAACAGTTGACTGGAAGAGGTCATGGGGCTACGATTACCATTTATACCGCCCCCTGCTTCTCTGGGCAAAAGGAAGCCACAGCCGAATCCTGGCCGTCAATGCCCCTATTGATGCAGTCAGAAAAGTCGCCAGACAGGGACTGAGCAGTCTGACCCCCGATGAACGGAATGCCATCGCCGAGGAGATCGACCTGACTCACCAGGCCCATCGCGACTATCTCCGCCAGGTCTATGACCGGCACCGCCACGGGGAACTGGAGTCCTTCGACTATTTTTATCAAGCCCAGTGCGTCTGGGAAGACACCATGGCGGAAAACATCTCCGCCTTTCTGAAAGAGGGGAGGTCCAAACTGGTGGTCATTGCAGGCAACGGCCACCTTGTCAACAAATACGGCATTCCGGACCGAACCCTGAAGCGCATTCCCGTGGCCGTGGCGACACTCCTGCCCTTTCCCATCCATGGAAAGACGGACATTGACGGGGAGGTTGCCGATTATGTCTGGCTGACGCCGGAAGCGCCTCACCGCTTCCGGTTCTTTCATGAGATGAAAAGAAAACCCAAGACGCCGAAAAAGGAACCGCCCTCAACGGTAAACTCGAAACCTTAACTTGGAATTTATTTTGACCTTACAACATAAACACCATAAATACGACTTTCGTTTCTGCCCGGTTTGCGGCGCAAAACTCGAGTCCATCCAATTGAAGAAACATGAACCGGCCAGGCTGGTTTGTACCGAATGTGCCTTTGTATTCTATCTGGATCCCAAACTTGCGGCCTGTGCCATTGTGGAAAAGGACGGGAAGATCCTGCTCACCAAACGGGATCTCCGGCCCCGCAAAGGAAAGTGGGCACTGCCGGGCGGGCATGTGGACCGGGGAGAGGTGGTGGAAAAGGCTGCCATTCGTGAGACTGAAGAAGAATGCGGCATCAAGGCCCGCATCACCGGACTCCTGGGGCTTTATTCCAACGCCGGGCAGACGGTGGCCCTGGCGGTCTATCTTGCCGAATTCGTTTCCGGGAAATTGGCCGCGCGTGATGAAATCCAGGAGGCGGTATTCCTTCGTCCCGAAGAAATCCCTTGGGACGATTTGGCCTTTCCGGATACGGTGGCGGCCCTCAGGGATTACTACAAAATCAAGGATTCACTCTCGAATGATGTTGACCTGCCCTGCCCTGAAAGGAACCACCAGGGTCTAAACTTTCCCTGAATCCATCGCCTAATTTACCTGTTGTACTTAAAATCACGAATGAGAGGATTTTGAAAGACATGATCATCAGCCCCGAAAAGATCGAAACCTTGAGCCCGGACAATCTAAAGGCCCTTATGGATAGATCCATGGAGGATATCTCGTCCATCTACGAGTATGTGCGCAACATCGTGGAGGATGTGAAAAATCATGGAGATTCGGTCCTTTTGAAAGTCAACAGTGAATTCAAGGCGAACGTTGGGGCCGCGGATCTCGTAGTCACCAAAGAAGAAATTCAAGAGGCCTATGAACGGGTGGATGAGAATGTAATCAACAGCCTGAAGGCGGCTGCCGAGAATATCACCAGATTCCACGAGGCCCAGAAGGAACGGGAAATGTGGTCCATAGAAATCCGTGAGGGGATCCTCGCCGGCCGGATCACAAGGCCCATGGATCGTGTCGGGTGCTATGTCCCGGGGGGAAGAGCCGCCTACCCCAGTACCGTGCTCATGACCGTCCTGCCCGCCAAGGTGGCCGGGGTATCCGAAATCATTGTCACGACCCCTCCCGGGGAAGGCATGGGTGTCAACCCCGTCACCCTCGTTGCGGCTGATGTGGCGGGTTGCGACCGCATTTTCAAAGTGGGAGGGCCCTGGGGCATCGCAGCCATGGCCTATGGCACCTCGACCTTTCCTAAGGTGGTCAAGATAGTGGGTCCGGGGAACAAATACGTGACGGCGGCCAAGATGGTTGTATACGGAACAGTAGACATCGACTCCCCGGCAGGCCCGAGTGAGGCCCTCATCCTTGCGGACGAAACCGGAGACCCGGATCTCATTACCTGGGACTTTCTCTCCCAGATCGAACACGATCCCGACTCTGCAGCCGTCCTGGTCACCACCTCCACGAAACTTGCAGAAGAGGTCTGCAGGATTCTGACCCGGGAATATGCCGATCTTCCCCGCAAAGAAATCTTCGAATCCTCCCTGACCAAACACTCCCATATTCTTGTGGCCGAGGACATGGATCAGGCCATTGATTTCACTAATGAATACGCAGCCGAACACCTACAGATCCTCACCAGGGACCCCTTTATGACCCTGAACAGAATCAGGCACGCCGGGTCCATCTTTCTTGGGCCCTATGCCCCGGTTCCCGTGGGGGATTACGCCTCCGGGACCAATCATGTCCTGCCCACGGGCAGGGGGGCCCGAATGTTCTCCGGTCTTTCGGTAGACGACTTCATCAAAAAGCCCACCTTTCAATATCTGAGCCGCGAAGGCCTGTCCTCTCTCAAGGACACCGTCTCCATTCTGGCGGAAGCGGAGGGTCTTCCCATTCACGGCCGGGCCGTTCGGGCAAGGTTCAAGAAAACCTCCTAACCCAAGGCCAAGTATCTCAATTTACAGGCGTTTAGCCTTTTAAAAAGATGAAAGCCCCTGGTCATGACCCGTCCATAGCTTTGGCGCCAACACTGTAATGTGTCATTTCTTCTTAGACCGTGAACCCTGCAAAGGTCAATTGACGCTGCCCCCTCCACACGGAATTTTTGAGACTTTCATCGAAAACCTCCTTACTCGGGAGGGGCGTGGTTTTTAAAACCTTAACGACTTTCCCTCACACCCTCCTCTTTTTTCCCGGCATTCCACGGTGTTTCAAGAGTTACGATGTAGCTACAATGTGAATAATTTTGTTGCCATTCAGGCCTCAATGGTTTATATAGGCCCATGCCATGAAGGCTGCTGGGGGACTTCCCGCTTGGGCTGTTCATCATGGAAAGGACGAGGGTTTTCGGGTCGAGGGTAACAGGCAAATCGTGTTTCCTTTGATCTCTCTGCCCATGCGACAGGCAGCATGATTTCGAATTTCGTCGCAGCATCATACATTATCAATAGGAAAACCTTAGAAAAGGAGGATATGCATTATGGCAGACATCAAAGGCTATAGCATGCCGGATGAACTCTATTACCACAAAGATCATAGCTGGGCGCGAGTGGAAGGTTCCAAGGTGACCGTGGGCATGAACGACTTTTTCCAGAAAGAGGCTGGTGATATTGTGTTTGTCGATCTTCCCGAAGAAGAGGACGAGGTCAGCCAGGGAGAAACCTGCGGAAAGATTCAGTCACGGAAATGGATCGGCAAACTGGTCTCCCCCGTGGCCGGCGAAATTGTCGAGATCAATGAGGACCTCGAGGATGACACCAGCCTGATCAACTCGGATCCCTACGGAAAGGGTTGGATCCTGGTCATCGAGGCCTCCGATCTGGACGATGAACTGAAAAATCTCATGCAGGGCGATGCGCTGGTCGCATTCCTCGAAGAAGAGATAAGAGTGGCCGAAGAGGAAAAGGCCAAAGCCGAAGAAAAATGACCGGTGAGTGGCGTCTTTTTAAGAATACTGAAAGGTCTGTGTCCACCGCCCATGGCCTGGCGGTGGACGATACCCTTCCGCAGTCGGTAGAAAACCATCAATCCCCTCCCATTCTTCACCTCTATACCTTCATCCCCTCCGTAATTGTCGGTAAATATCAAGACATTGAGGCCGCCCTCAAGCTGGACCGTTGTCGTGCCCGGGGCATTGAATACAATCGCCGAAGCACGGGCGGGGGAACGGTCATCATGGGACCGAAGATCGTTGCACTGGGTCTCGGGATCAATGCCGATTACCCCGGGCTGGGCAACCGGGGGATGGGCGGCGTCTTCGAGACCATAGGAGGCGTCTTCACCAAGGCCCTTCAGCGCTTCGGCTTCCTCTCCCGCTTTGTCACCAAAAACGACATGGAGGTGGAGGGGAAAAAGGTGGCAGGACTTTCGGCGTCGGCCGAAACCGGCAAAAGTCTGCTCTTTCATACCAGCCTCCTTGTGGATTTCGACATTGAGTTGATGATCGATATCATGAACACGCCGCTCATCAAACTCTATGACAAGGGGTACAACTGTTTCAGCCAGCGCATGACCACGGTAAGACAGGAAGTCGGTCAAAACGACATCCGGGTGGAAGAGGTTATGGACGCCATTCAGGATGCCTTTGAAGAGGTATTCGGGATCCATTTCCGTGAAGACGAACCGGACGAATGGGAACAGGCGCAAATTCGGGATTTCATAGAGAACCGATATACCCGCAAGGACTGGATTTTTTCCCACAAACACCCCAGGTCCCGCATGGGCATCGGCCGGTTGAAGACCAAAGGCGGGCTGCTTGAAATTTACCTGTCTCTGGCCGGGGGTTCCATCGAAAACGTGGTGATAACCGGGGATTTCTTCTCTACGACCGAAGATGTCAACTGTCTTGAAAAGGCGCTGAAATGGACCTCGGCTCGTCCTGAAAAAATTGAAGGGCACCTGTCCGAGGTCTGGCGGGACGAGATGATCTACGGACTGGATGTCCCGACCCTGACCAAGGCCATCCTCATTGCCAAAGAGAACCAGGTCAGGCTTTAAAAAGCCAAGAAGAATTCTAAAAACCTAGAGCTGAGGCCGGAGGCTTGGGCTTTTGTTATCCAATCAGCCTCTTCAGGTTGGAAAAAATCTCCGCGTCTACCGTGCCCTTGTGGTGAGATATCAAATGACGAAAAACAACAAAAAAATCCAGAGTCCCGAGTATGCGAAAATGAGTCACGCCTCGGCCATATCCCTGGGCCTGATGCAGGGCAGGATGTACCGGGGCGCGGTCAACAGATGTGTGAACCTCCTGGTTCATTACCCAGAGGGCTGTTCGGCCAATTGCGCCTACTGCGGTCTGGCCAAAAAACGGCCCGGGACCTACGAAGAAAA
>CAZXWJ010000077.1:0-1722 GCA_964644375.1 uncultured Desulfobacteraceae bacterium
TGATGGAGACTTGATAGGCCCCGGAGCGGGATCCCTGGACCGATGCCCGGATCTCGCCCTTTTTGATTTCGAGGTCCGTCACCTGGCCCCTGCGGGCATAGGACCGCCCCCGGGCCAGGCGGGCCCCGATATTGAAACTCTCGAGCACCTGGAGCCATCTTTTCCCCCACCATTGGGTGGCGAAGGTCCCCCGTTTGCTGTTGGCCTTGATTCCCCCCTTGACCTCACGGGGGGTTGTGGGCTCATACCAGAAATATCCGCGGTAGCCTCCTCGTGCCATATCACTCTCCTACGGCATCTTTGCTCAGGGCAAAGATGTTCTTCAGTTCGTCGTTTGAAAGCTCGGTCAACCACCCCTCGCCCGTCCCCACCACCTGATCCGCAATGGCCGTCTTTTTTTCGATCATCTCGTCGATCCGCTCTTCAAGGGTACCCGAGCAGATAAATTTGCGGACCTGGACGTTTCGGGTCTGACCGATACGAAAGGCCCGGTCCGTGGCTTGGTTTTCCACGGCCGGGTTCCACCATCGATCGAAATGAAACACATGATTGGCCCGGGTCAGGTTCAGGCCGGTCCCCCCCGCCTTGAGGGAGAGGATAAAGAAGGGCGGCGCATCTTCCTCCTGTTGAAATCGCTCCACCATGAGGTCCCTTTTCTTTTTGGTGACCCCACCGTGAAGGAACAGGGCCTCCCGACCGAAGGTCTCCTGAAGGTGGCCTTTCAGGAGGTCCCCCATCCGGGCAAACTGGGTAAAGATGAGAGCCCTTTCCCCGTTTTCAAGCATTTCCTCCAGCATCTCTTCCAGGCGCGTTAGCTTTCCCGAACGGCCGTTGACTGCGGAACCGTCTCCCAGAAACTGCGAGGGGTGATTACAGACCTGCTTGAGTCGGCTGAGGATGGAGAGCACGATCCCCCGCCGCTGCATGCCTTCGGCCTCCGCCAGTTGCTCCTCGGCATCCCTTATAACAGCCGCATAAAGGGAGGCCTGTTCCTTTGTCAGGGTGCAGAAGGTCTTCATTTCCATCTTTTCTGGCAGATCCGATATGATGGAGGTATCGGTCTTGAGGCGGCGCAGGATAAAGGGCCCGGTCATTCGCTTGAGACGAGTCGCCGTCTCTTCATTGCGGTATATCTGAATAGGCCGGAAAAAATTTTTTTTGAAGGCCCCCTGAGATCCGAGGAGTCCGGGGTTGAGGAAATCCATGATGGCCCAGAGGTCACCGACGTGATTTTCTACAGGCGTACCGGTCAGGGCCATGCGGAAATCGCCCCCCAGTGCCCGCGCGGCCCGGGACTGCTTGGTCTCGGGATTCTTGATGTTCTGGGCCTCGTCCAGGACCACCCCGGCCCATTCAACCCCCTTCAGGGTCTCCAGATCCCTGTGAAGCAGGCCATAGCTGGAAATCACCAGGGCCAGGGATCGGACGGCCTTCTTAAACGTCTCCTTCTTTTTTCGTCCCAGACCGTGGTGGACCATGACATCCAGATGGGGAGTGAACCGTTCCGTCTCCTTTCGCCAATTGTTCACAACCGAGGTGGGACAGATAACGAGGAACGGCCGGGTTTCACCTCTCTCCTTTTCCCGAGCCACAAACGCAAGGGTCTGAATCGTCTTGCCCAAGCCCATGTCGTCGGCCAGGCAGGCCCCCAGGCCCCACTGCCTGAGGAAGGAAAGCCAGGAATAGCCCCGCACCTGGTAAGGGCGCAATTGTCCGCCGAAG
>CAZXWJ010000077.1:1822-16565 GCA_964644375.1 uncultured Desulfobacteraceae bacterium
TCCAGGCTGCCGGCAACGCCCGGAGAAAGCCCCGCGGCCTGGCCCAGGGCCGCAAGCAGGTATTCCTGCATCCCCCTGCCATAGCGGTTCAACATGGAGGCGGCTGGATTTTGGATATCCCAGAGATCTTCCACCCGGACAAGCAGGCTGCGGTCTTCCCGGGGTTGGATGAGATAGCGAATCTGCCAGACCTCTTCAAAATTTTTTCGAGATCCGGGAGAACGCCTGCCTCCATCCTCCGGTTCTTCCAGCCGAAAGCAGAGGCGAAAGGGCGACTGAGAAACGACCCTGGCCGGACGCTGCCATTCCCGGACCTGTCCTTCCAGGGCGGCGAGCTGCCGGTCGTCATCCCAGGCAATCGACGCATCCGGCGTCTTCAGGGCATTGAGCCAGGCGTCATGGATGCTCTCAAAGACGGGTTTTTTCCTTCTTCGAGCAGGCCTTTCTCTGTCCATGATAGCAGAGCTGCGAACCAGCCGATCCACGGTCCGGGCCACGAAGGCATGGCTAATTTGCCGGGCCGAAACCATCGGCGGGACGGTCGCAGTCGTTTCCGTAAGACACCGGGCCGACGCCGGCATCCCCGTTACCAGGGCATCGAACCGCTCTTCTTCCTGGCCCTCCAGGACCGGTTCCCACCGGGCCAGGTACCCTTTCCCAGACGGCATAAGGCCCGGGAGATAGCCCTGCCGGGTGACCAGGGCCCCGGCAAAACCCAAGGCCTCCACCCACCACACAAGATCCGCACCGGGCAAAACGCCGCGCGCCAGGAATGCCTTTCCCCGACAGGCGCAAAGGAAATCCCTGGTCTCCTCAAAGGTAAGGGCACGGGTGGTGACCGACCACGGAAGCAGTTCGGTCCTGCGCCGGCCATTAGGAGGGTCGTCGATCAAGGGGCTTGATGGGAAGGGATTGTTTCCCTTGGAAGGCAGCCAGGCAGAAAAAATCCCCATCTGTTTTTTGACTACCTTGATACCGCTCGGAAAACTTGACAGGGCTGACTTGATGCCTTTCAGCCCTGCATCGTAAGGAAAGGGCCTGGCCTTGGGCACCTTGGGTCTTCGTCCCCGCACGGGGAGAGGTTCATAGGGGGTCTCGGGGGTCCTTTCACCCCAAAGATGGATAATTTCATCATGGCATGCAGCGTGGAGAATGATCATGTGTGGTTCCTGACTTCTTCAAGTAATATTGATATCATCATTGGTACACTTTTATAGCGTCCATTTATATTTATTCAAATAAAAATCAAAGCATAAGGGAATCAGTAATATATCGTCAGGGTCCGATGATAGGGCTTTTCTCTGAACCTGTCCTTCTGGCCCATGTTCCAGAGGAGCCAATCGATCTCAAAGGCCTTGAGGTTTCTTCCGCGGCCTTGCAGTTCCCTTCTCATGAGTTCCACGGCTCGGATCGTATTGGCACGGATCTCCACCTCCTCGGGGCTGCCAGGCGCTAGCAGCACCCGTTGGTCAACCTTTTCCGCCAGCGCCGGAGCGTACCGGAGAATCCCCAATTGCCGAAGGACCTGGGGCAGTTTGTAATCCGCAAAGGCCGTGAGCCGATCAACATCGGTAAATTCGCCCCAGTCCCTGCCCCGGAAGGCCCCGTAAAGATCGGCCGCCAGAATCTGTGCCCGTTTGAGAAAGAAGACCTTCTCGCCTTCATAGACAGCCACGTCCCTGTAGGAGGAGAGCTTTTCGGAAAGCAGCCCGGCAAGTCCCAGGGCGGATCGCTCGGCGGCCTCCACCAGATTGCAGGCCTCTCCGTTGAATTCATCCAGCAGGACCCTTCCCAGTTCGTTGAGATTGGCCGCCCGCCGATTCATGAGGAGGAGCTCTCCCTGCCCTCCCAGCATTTCCTTCAGATCGTCAACAGAAAGTCCGGCCAGAAAATCGGCCTTGTGAAGAGGAACGCCGTTCTCCACCGCCTTCTTGAGAGCTGTCGCCAGGGCATAATAACCGGATATCCTGCGTCCTTCGAATTCGATCTCCCATCTGCCTTTTCCCTTCAATGCCCAGAAGCAGAAATTAAGGGTATCCAAGACGAAAAAATACGCTACCGTTTTCACGCCACCGTCAAAGAAATGATGCTGGCTGTCCCAGGGGGGAATCCCGGTGTTCTGCTCGATCATTCTTCGAACTGCGGCGTCCAGAGCCTGTCTGTCAAGCCCCGCAAACCGGCTCTTTTGTACGATCTTTTTGGTTGTTTCCAGGACTTCGAACATATGAGGTTAAAGGTCAAAGGTTAAAGGTCAAAGAAAAGGAAGGATCGCTCCGCCTTGGGCCGTCTTATCTTCTGAAATACCCTCTTCTGTCTTCTGTATTCTCTCCTTTTATCCCATCTCCCCGGCCCTGTGACAGGCCACCAAATGGTCTTCTCCTCCGGTCCCTGGAGCCGCTCTCAGAAGGGGTTCCTCTTCCACGCACCGATCAATCATGATGGGGCACCGGGTATGAAAACGGCATCCGGAGGGAGGGTGGATCGGAGACGGGATGTCCCCTTGAAGGATGATTCCTTTTCTCTTGTTTGCGGGATCAGGAATGGGGATGGCGGAAATCAGGGCATGGGTATAGGGGTGTTGCGGGTTTTTGTAAAGGGAATCCGCATCGGTGACCTCGACGATCTTCCCCAGGTACATCACCGCGATGCGATCGGAGATGTGCTTGACAACGGCTAGGTTATGGGCGATGAAAAGATAGGTCAGGCCCATTTCTCTTTGGAGCTCCAGAAGAAGGTTCAGAATCTGGGACTGAATGGATACATCCAGGGCGGACACCGGCTCGTCGCAGATGAGCAGTCTGGGGCTGAGGGCGATGGCCCTGGCAATACCGATCCTCTGGCGCTGCCCGCCGCTGAATTCATGAGGAAATCGTGTCATCACATCGGAAGGCATCCCGACTCGTTTCAAAAGATTCCGAACCTCCGCCTTTCTTCCATGCTGCCCATTGATGCGATGAATAACAAAAGGCTCTTCCAGAATATTACCGATCGTGTGCCGGGAGTTCAGGGATTCGAAAGGATCCTGGAAAATCATCTGCATGTCCCTGCGCAGTTCCTGCAAGTCCCCCTTCCCCAGTGCGGAAATGTCCCTGCCGTCAAAGAACACCTTTCCGCCAGTGGGTTCATAGAGCCTCAGGATGGCTCGCCCCACGGTCGTCTTCCCGCATCCTGACTCCCCGACAAGGCCCAGCGTCTCCCCGGCCTTGATCTTCAGCGAAACGTCGTCGACGGCGTGGACCCTGCCCACCTGATGCCGAAAGACACCCCCATGGATGGGGAAGTACATTTTGAGATTCTTGACTTCTAACAGATTTTCAGACATCGGTTTCTACTCTTTTATCAGCCGGATTCTATTGGGGACAGGGCCTTCCATGTTTTAATACGCCCGCCATCGCCCGGTTCGGCATTGCGCCCCAAGTTAATAGAGGTAACAACTCGCATAATGCCCGTCTCCGACCTGGATCAGTGGCGGGTGTTCACTCCTGCAGACGTCCATCACACGGGGACACCGGTTCTGGAACCGGCACCCTTCGGGCAATTCGTGAAGACTCGGCACCATGCCCCTGATGATGCTGAGATCCGTTTTTCCCGGCGTCTCGAGACGGGGTATCGATTCGAGCAGTCCCTGGGTATAGGGATGCTTTGGTTCCTGAAACAGGGCCTTGACCGGGGCACACTCCGCCATTCTCCCCGCGTACATCACCACGACCTCTTCACAGATCTCCGCAATGACCCCGAGATCGTGGGTAATAAAAATAATGGCCATCCCGGTCTCTTGCTGCAGGGCCTTCATGAGGCCCAGGATCTGCGCCTGAATCGTCACATCCAGGGCTGTTGTTGGTTCATCGGCGATCAGGATTTCAGGCTTACAGGCCAGGGCCATGGCGATCATGACCCGTTGGCGCATCCCCCCCGAGATCTGATGGGGATACTCGTTCATCCGTTGCTCGGGCTCAGGAATGCCCACTTTCCGGAGCATGGCAATGGATTGTTCCCTGATCTCCTCATGGTCCATCCCGGGAAAGTGGAGGAGGTAGACCTCTCCAAGCTGATCGCCGATTCTGTGAACCGGATTCAACGCGGTCATGGGCTCCTGAAAAATCATGGAAATACGGTTCCCGCGGATCTCGTGCATCTCATCGGCAGGAAGCCGGACAATGTCGGTCTTGCCAAAGAGGATCTCCCCATCTTCAATGATGCCGGAAGGTTTTGGTAGGAGTCGCATGATGGAAAGGGCCGTGACGCTCTTGCCGCAACCGGATTCTCCCACGAGCCCCAGGGTAACCCCCTTTCGGACCTTGAAACTCATATCGTCCACCGCGCGAACCCGCCCCTCTTCCGTATCAAAGGCCGTGGTCAGATGCCGGACCTCCAGAACGGTTTCCTCCCGGAGTTCGCGATCCATTATCTTTTCTGCTGTGGTTGTCGTCGCCATTTCAATTCAGGGATTAAGCGTCTTCATTTTGTAGGTCTCTTCGATGCGGGTCACGGGTTCATAAGGTGTCTTTTGTTTCATGGCCTTCCTGGTCTCTTCGTGAAGTTTTTCATCGTACCAGAACAGCCCTCCGGTGAAACCGGAAAAAGGTTCGAAGAGATCATCGGTCTGTTTGGTGCCCGGAACATCCGGCAGGCGCCACCACCGCCAATAGGCCTGACGCACATAGGGCACCATGAAGGTGGGCACGAAGCACCCGATCTCGTGGATCTTTTTCTGGATCTTTCGGGAAAGTTGAATCCTCTCCTCTTCATCCAAGGAATTCCGGTAGGCATCTACGAGACGGTCCATTTCCGGATCATCCGTGTTGGTGATGTTGTTTGTCTGCCCCTTGTGGGCATTTACTGAATGAAAGTGCTCCCAATACTGAGGCCTCAAGGACGTACTCCATCCCATCCAGGCCACATCATGACGCTTTTCGATGACCTTCTTGTAGGCGGCAGAGGGATCCAGCCTCTGTAGATTCAATTCGACGCCCGCTTTTTTGGCCTCCTCCTTGAGGACCACGAGCCTGGGGGTGTGCGGTTCCTGACTGTAGCTCACTTCCACGGAAAAACGTCTTCCGTTCTTTTCCCAGATCCCGTCTCCTCCTCGCCGCCATCCCGCCTCTTTCATATATTGATCCACCTTTTCCAGGTCAAATCTCCTGGCCCTGATATCAGGATTGCTATAGCGTCCGTATCCCACGAACATCTGGTCGAGTCTGTAGTAGTCCCCACGGAGGACCCGATCAATGACCCTGCCGATATTCATGGCATGGGCAAAGGCATAACGAACGCGTTTGTCCTTGAAGATCTGCCGGTCCTGATTGAGCCACATCCCCTGAGCGGACTGCTGGGTGTCGTTAAAGAACCAGATCTTTTCGGCATAACCCTTTTCAAATATCGGGATACTTGTCTTATTGTGCCAGAACTCGGGCAGGGTAATACCGAAGGTATCCGTTTTTCCTTTCTTGAAGTACTCCCACAAAATATTAAAATCCCTCACAACGGTGTATTTGACGGTATTCACGTTGAATCGATTCTTGAAATACCGCAGGTCCGCGGCCCACCAGTTCCTTTTTCGCTTGAATTTTATAACCTTTCCCTTTTTGAAGTCAGATATCTGATAGGGCCCTGTATTCGGTACGATCTTCCAGTTGTATCTTCGAACAAAATCTTCCCTGAGTTCACCATAGTAGTGCCTGGGGGTCGGCGTGAGCCCGAGTTTGAGATGAAGATCGGGCTGCGCTTTGGGGCTGACGACCGCCAAAGTGTGGTCGTCGTAGACCACGACTTTCTCGATCTCATGCGTGTAGTAGTCATTGTACCAAGGCGCCACGATGTGCTTGGAGCGCATGAACTCCAGGGTGAAGGCGAAATCATGGGCCGAGACGGGCACGCCGTCGGACCACCTGGCCGCCCTGTTGAGTTTGAAATACATTGTCTTCTTGTCACTACCGAATGCCCAATGGGTGGCGAGTTCGGGAATAATATTCTCGGTGTTGGGGTGAATGCCGATCAGGCTGAGTTGATTTCCCAGGATGGCACCCCTGAAACTGCTATTGGAATCAGGCCCAACAACCCTGAATGTCAAAGGAAAAGTCATAACAGCTGTCCGAAAAGTCCCGCCTTTTTTCGCACGGGGGGAACCAAGGACGGGATCCGAATCATTCGTGAGCCATTCGAGATCCTTCGGTATCGGAGTGTCGGAAATCTTGGCCTTGAAGATATTTTCGCCCCGTTCCAATCCTGTTTCAGGAGAACTCCCCGCATCAACACCCTTATCCCCACAGGCATTCAGGAAAAAAACCGCAGAGAAAAAAATGACCGTGACAGCCAATGATCGAGAACTGCATTTACGGTCTGCTTTTTTGTTCATCCGACGCACCCCTTCTGTCATGACAAAGCGATTTTCCCTGAATATTGAATGTCGAATGAATCCCTTTTATATTCGACATTTCTTGTTCGATATTCTTCGATTTTAAAAAGTTATATTGAGAAAGGCCCTATTCATAGGTCGTATGCAACTTGGGATCAAAGGCCTCTCTCACGGCCTCTCCCACAAAGGTCACCGTGACCAGTGTCACGATCATGGCCGAAACCACGGAGCCCACAATCCACCACGCATCCAGATTGGACCACCCCTGGGAAAGCAATTCACCCCAACTCGGTGTGGGAGGCGGCAACCCGAACCCCAGGTAATCCAGGGATGTGAGCGCCACAATGCCGCTGGATACCGCAAAGGGGGCAAAGGTGACGATCACGGCGATAGTGTTGGGAATAATATGCTTGAAGATGATCCTGAAATTTCCGGCGCCAAGGGCACGGGCGGCCAACACATAGTCCCTTGCCCTCTCCTTATAGGTTACGGTCCGCATGGTCCAGGTAATACCGATCCATCCGAAAATAGCCATGATCAGGACCAGAAGGTAAAAATTCGGCACCATAATGGAGGAAAGAATAATGATCACATAGAGAAAGGGCACATTGGACCAAATTTCGATAATACGTTGAAAAAAAAGGTCGAACTTACCGCCCCAGTACCCCATGGCACTGCCGATACTGACGCCGATCGTAAAATTTACGGCAAGCAGAATCAGAGAAAAGGCAATGGCGATCCTGAACCCGTAGACGAGCCGGGCCACGATGTCCCGGCCCACCGTGTCGGTGCCCAGGTAATGTCTGTCTTTGACAGAAGGGGGGAAGGGCGGGTATTCGCCCTCCTTGAGATCGGCCTCAAAGGCATTGTAGGGCACAGGCGGCATCAGGACCCAGTTGCCTTTCCCTTCACGTGTGGAAATTTCTCCCAGCTCCCGGTAATTGGTTTCATATCTGTATTCCAGATCAAAGGTCGTCCCCGGGATCATTTTCCCATAGGTCGGGAAGTAGATTTCGCCCTCATAGAAGACGAGGAGGGCACGGTTGTTCACGAACAGTTCGGCCAAGAGGGAAAAAAGGAGCATCAGCAGGACGAGGATAAAGGAGTAGTATCCACGCCTGATGGATTTGAAGCGTTTGAGTTTCTTTATGGTAAGCGGATTAAGGGGCATTGTTTCAATCTTAAAAAAGATGTCTTTTATCTTTGATGAACCCGCAAAAATCTCTTTCTCCCCTCCCCTGGTGGTAGGGGGGAGGGAGCCTTCCACGAGGCCGTCATCTCCAGCGGCTATTCAAACTTCACCCTTGGATCCACCATGGCCACACAGAGATCCGAAAGGATATTGCCGATCATGAACAGCAGGGACGATATGACCAGGATGCCCATGACGACGGGGTAGTCCCGCTCCACGACCGATTCATAGCCAAGGAGCCCCATACCGTTGATGTTGAAGACCTTCTCAATCAAAAAAGAACCTGAAAGAATAATAGAGACATTATTCCCGAAACTCGTGGCAATGGGGATCAGGCTGTTTCGAAGGGCATGGTTGAAGACGGCCTTCTTGAAGGGCAGACCCTTAGCGATGGCCGTTCTTACATAATCCGCCGAGAGGTTATCCATAAGGGTGTTTTTCATAAGAAAGGTCATGACCGTAAAAGAGCCGAGGACATAGGCCAGAAGGGGTAAGGCCGTATGCCGGGCCAGATCCAGGATCTTCAGTTGCAGGGTGAAGTCCTCGAAATCATCGCTAATGAGTCCTCCAAGGGGAAATATTTCCCAGTGAGACGCGAAGAGCACCAGCATGAGCACGCCCACCACCCAGCCCGGAATAGCATAACCGATAAAGACAACGACAGAGGACAGATTGTCAAAACCGCTCTTGTGCCTGATAGCCTTGGCGACGCCCAATGGGATACAGACCCCGTAGGTCAAAATCAGGGTCAGTATCCCGAAGTAGAGAGAAATAGGAATGCGATCCCGGATCATCTCCCAGACCGGATCATAATAACGGGTCGATACCCCGAGATCGCCTGTCAGGACCTTCCCCAGCCACAAAAAATAACTCACGATCACAGGTTTATCGAATCCGTAGTATTTTTTGAGTTCCTCGATCTGTCCTTCCGAAAGGGGTTGAGTCTGATCCCGCGAGGAAGGTCCTGCAATTCGCCCACCCTCTGAGGTCCGCATCTGCCTGGCCTCGGCGATCATCCGTTCGATGGGGCCGCCCGGCACGAACCGGGTGATGGTGAAGACCATAATGGTGATGCCGATGAAAGTCGGGACGATCAATAGAAGACGTCTGATAAAATAGGCGGTCATAACAGGCCTCTCCAACGCTGTTTTACCGGGACAAATACTTATCTTTTATCCGAAATCGCTCCCAAGCTCAAGGTCTTATATCATCTTTAAAAGACGGGAAAGGGCCGAGCCTACATGTTAGAATAGTTTTCATCCAGAAATGGCCTATTTCTGAATTGAAAACTTACTCGTGCCCGGAGGTCCTTTCCAGATGGGCACTAGGATAGAAATCCTTTCTATAGAAGTCTCCCCTTTTGATGACGGATTTCATTCCTTTTGTGGTGCGCTCCCTCCATGGCATACGGCTTGCATTTACCTTGAGGCGAACAGATTGTAGGCCGATCACGATACAGCGACAGCCCTCCCTTTTCAGTGGGAGCGTTATTGATTCCAAAGAACAGCATAGCCCTTGCCCCTGCCCCCGGTCTATGTGAGCAATTTTTACAGGGATACGCCGATTTGATTTTTCCACAATCTCTTGACGATAAATCGTCAAATATCTGTCATCACAAAGGGCTCAGGCATTATTTTAGATGGAAATCACTGCGATACAATTCAAACAATTCAGCGAGCTCGTTTACCACGAATGCGGGATCAATCTTCATGAAGGAAAGCAGCAACTCCTTCAGGCACGTCTCGCCAAGAGGCTTAGAAAGACTGGCATCAAGTCAGTCAAAGAATATCTCAAGGTGCTCGAAAAAAATGAGCAGGAGTTGATCAATTTTCTGGATGCCGTGTCCACCAACCATACCTTTTTTTTTCGAGAGGGACATCATTTCGATTGTCTCGAAACGAATCATGTGAACATCTGGTGCGCTGCGTGTTCCAGTGGTGAAGAACCCTTTTCAGTGGCTATCTATTGTCTGGAAAAGGGGTTCCGGCCGACGATCCTGGCCACGGACATCTCGACCAATGTGTTGAAGATGGGCGAGCGTGCCATTTATCCATCGGACAGGGCCAAAAATGTGCCCCAAACTGTCCTGAAAAAATATTTCCAGAAAGGCCGGGGAAAATGGGATGACTTTATCAGGGTCAAGGAAGACATTCGTCGGATGGTGACCTTCAGACGATTCAACCTGGTAACAGATCCGCCCCTAACCCGAAAATTCGATGTGATTTTTTGCAGGAACGTGTTGATTTATTTCGACAACCAGGTAAAAGAGAAGGTTATCAACCGACTTTTTGATGTTTTGAAATGGAACGGGTATTTCATTATCGGAGGAGCAGAAAGCCTGAACAGCATCAGACACGCATATAAATACATCAAACCAAGCATTTACAGAAAGGTTCAGGGGCCGAAACATCGATAACCGGGAGGGTTCGCCTTTCGCTCGAAGGAAAATCACAGGTAAGGAATTCATCCATGCTTCAGGAAAAACGCCGCTTCACCCGTGTTCCCTTCAAGGTGAAGACGGAAATGCGGGTTGGAAACATCCGCTATGCAGCGGAAGGCATTGAAAACCTCAGCATTGGAGGTTGCCTCCTGCCCATCCGGGCCACCCTTGACCCGGGCACTTCCTGCCGAATCCGAATCCTTCTGAGCGGAACCAGCAGCGATTTGAAGATTAAAATCAATGGGGAGATCACACGTTGTGATCGGGATGCCATCGCCGTCAAATTCACCCATATTGATCCGGACGGTCTCTTCTACCTGCAGGGCATCGTCCGGTACAATTCATCGGATCCGGAGGCCGTGGAGGAGGAGATTACAAAATACCCCACCCCCCGTTAAAAATTTTCCCGCCGGGTCGAGGAAGAGACGCTTTATTTTCCCGGCCCGCCCTAAAATATTCATCGACCCCATGAATACAAAACAGTATCAAGATGAGTGCCGATCAATACCGTAGATTCCGGCCCGGACACCCATTTTACCTCTCCTCCGTTTGCGATGCGGACTGATTTGACATTTAATTGAAATTCTCATACCTTACTTACCTATTGGCCGATAAGACAACGGGAGTTCAATATCGGGGTCTTCGCCCCTCGGAGGTAAAGACGAAACGGTCTATACAGACCCTCAATCCATAAACACCTGCACCGGGTAAATGGCCGGAGAATAACCATGGATAATACCTTCACAGAAAAAAGATCTGAAAAAAGAATCCTTTTTGAGCGGTATGACAGTGTCGAATTCTCCATCACGGGGCTCACTTATGACTATCAGTTTAAAATTTGGGATATTTCGAAAAAGGGTCTGTGTGTGGTCATAAAAGAAGATTCGGCGATCCTCGATCATCTCAGGGTGGGCGAGGTCCTTAAGATGAAATACTATCAAGGGGATTCCTCCAAGCCCGCCGAATACATGACGACGGAGATCAGGCATATCAGCCCGGACGAAACGGGAAGATTCAAAAATCATTACCTCGTCGGGCTCCTCATTCTGGAAGGACACCACCCACAGCCCAATAATTGAAAAATGCGATGAGAAACAAGTCACAATCTATAGCCGAAACCGGCGAAGCGGGAAAGGCCGTAACGCTTGTCGGGGCGTTGATCAATATTCTCTTGATCACGATCAAATTTCTAGCGGGCATCTTCGGGCACAGCCAGGCGCTTGTAGCCGATGCGGTACACTCCGTTTCCGACCTGTTCACCGATGCCGTGGTCCTGGTGGGGGTCAGGGTCGGTCGAAAGGAGCCCGACGAAAAACATCACTTCGGTCATGCCCGCCTGGAAACCATCGCATCCTCCATTGTAGGACTGGCCCTGGTGGCCACGGCCCTCTATTTGGGAATAGGGGCTGCATGGAACATTTCCCATCACATTGAATACCATCCGACCCTTCTCGCTCTGACCGGGGCCAGCCTTTCCATCGCCTTCAAAGAAGTTCTCTATCATTATACGGTTCGTGTCGGAAAACGCATCAAAAGCATGGCCGTCGTGGCCAACGCCTGGCACCATCGATCGGACGCACTGTCTTCTGTGGCCGTCTTTCTGGGCGTCATAGGGGCGCGAATCAAACCCTCCTGGCATGTCCTTGACTCTTACGCAGCCCTCTTTGTTTCTTTTTTTATCATAAAGGTGGCCTTTGACATTCTTTGGAATTCCCTCAGGGAGATTACGGACACCGCCCCAAAATCGGAGATTCTTGATCGAATCAGGTCCTGCACTCTGGGTGTGGAGGGGGTAAAGGAGATGCATGATCTCAGGGTCCGCACCGCCGGGGGACTCTATTTGATGGAAATGCATATCCTCGTTAACGGAGAACTCACCGTAAGAGAAGGCCATCGAATCACCAAGCGTGTCGAAGGTTGTTTGGCAAGAGATGTGGGCGATATTGACAGGGTCATCATCCATGTGGATCCGGGCGGAAACGAGAGAGAAGAGTAAAGGCGCCCACCCGGCCCCAGCCCTGACCCACCATCAAGGTAATGCTCGAATGAGGCGGTGGAGTGAGGAAAAGGGGTACATTTTAAAACTCTCTCGGCTATAAAAACGATATCCCTGCTTCGGGTTTTATTTTTCTCTTTTTGAGCTTATCGAAGAAATCTTGCCTCACCGGACACGCACTCACCGTTTTGTTGACAGGGTCGATCAAGGCAAGGCATGTATCAGCTTTAATTTTTTTTCAAAGGAGTTTGTCAAATGCACGTTCAACAAGAAGTCATCGACACCATGCACCAAGGGCTTAACGCCAGAACCAAGGCCCGACTCAAGGCTGCGGTACGGGCAGTCGTCGAGGCCAAACAAAAGGGTGGCAAGGTGGTGGCCGTTCTGGGTTCCGGACCGAACCTTCACGAAGGCGTGACCAGCCTCGTGGCGGAACTCATGCAAAAGGGCATTATCGACGGGGTGTCGACTAGCTCGGCTGTCATCAACCATGAAATGGCCGGTACCCTGGAAAAAGTCAAACGCTTCAACGGCAAATCCTTCGGTCTGGATCGGGCCAAACTCCCCTCCGACGGCATTTTCGAGGTAACGCTGCTCTCCGATGCCAAGATTGAGGAATTCCAAAAGGAGATGCCCATCGATGTGAGCCTTTACCGTAAGATGCGCAGGGCCAAGGGGCACGCCATCGTCAAAGTGGCCGGGAACATGGCCTACCCAACAGGTTTACGAACGGAAAGGCTGGCCCGGGAAATCCTGGCCCTGGCTAAACGCCACGGCATTCCCTTCGAGCAGATGGCGGGGTACGGCGCTCACCGGCTCACCATGATCGGCGCAGGAGCCGAAAAGGGCGTGCCCGTACTCGTGACCGTCCCCCAGCTCGTTGGCGGAGGTGAAGTGGGACTGGCCGTCGGGGATTCCATTCCCATCTCCGAGCGTTGCAGTCGGATCGCACACATGCTAAGCAGTGCCGATGTGATCATCGAATCCGCACTGGCCCTGTCCCAGGAGATCCACGACGGTCCCTTCGAGCGTTATACAGGGCACGGCGTCTGGGCCGATTGGGAAGGGGGCTGGACCTATTCCCTGGCCGAGAAGGCCATCATCCGGATCGACCTGGATCCCAACCTGGAAAAGGCCTGGAAGCGGGAACGTCAGGACAAGAGCGTCTCCGAGGCGGTCGATAAGGGGCTTCCCAAAACCAAATCCATGAAGATCCCATTCCGAATGGAGATGTCCGGTTTTGCCCGAATCCCGGGAAGTCTTCCCTTGGTGGGGGATATCGGTGAGATCTGGCCCATTCTGGCCTCCCGGGTCGCGGACGCCCTGGATATCAAGCTGGACTTCATGAGCTACAAGCAGTCACTGCCGGAGGGACAAAAGGTCCGGGAGTGGATCGTAAAAAACGTTCAGGCCGTCAGCAGGGACAGGCTCTTTGCCGCGGACAACGCCCTGTCCCCCGCCTATTGAGCCGAGACAATCGGAATGATTTGCGGATCCTCGCGCAAATAATGACAGGGGAGACATGTGATACCGAAATGACCTTCCCTCTCATGCAGAAATCATTTCCGAGGCAGGGCCTTGCATGAGAGTTTGCAATTTCAAATGTCAAAATCCCAATGTCAAAGGCCACAAAACGCCGGGAGTCTTGAAATTCCAGTCTCTTTATTGTGATTTTTTTCCTGATGAAGGTCGCGGAGCGACACCGCAACTTTAGTCACTTGTAACTATTATTCCCCTTTGGGGTTAGACCGAAGCCGGCTCCTCCAGGCCCGGTTTTCTTACTCTTCCCCGACCAGCCCCCTCTGACAAAGCAGAGCAGAAAAACAATACCTTGAAGCGTAACAGCGAGAAAAAGAGCTTCATGAAAGGCAGGCGGAACAGACAATGACACGGCAGATGCCAATGTAACGCCTTTCTGCTGAAGCAGGGTTTGATGAAGAACCATTCGCGCCGAGAAAAAGGTACCGGTCACGGCCATGCCCACGGCGATGCCCACCTGTCGCTGGGTGGCGATCAGGGCCGAGGCCGTGCCCAGGTGGTCCCTGCTGACAGCGCCCATGATGATGCTGTTATTCGGGGGATGGAAACTCCCGATCCCGATGCCCAGGACAATCAGAACCGGGACAATGACCGTCAACGGTGTCTCGACTTCAAAGACGAACATCAGACCGTAGGCCGCACCAATGGCACCTGCACCGATTGCCGAGAATCTAAAGGGCCCGAACCGGTCCGAAAGCGAACCGCACAGCGGCCCCACCACCATGGCGACCACCGAGGTCACGGCCATCAACATACCGGCCTGGGAGGGATTCATTCTAAGCCCCTGCATCAAATAAAAGGGCAGGATCAGGATATACGGCGTTGCGCCTACAAAGGTCAAAAACAGGGCCCACATGGCGCTGGAAAAAACCCTGTTTTTAAAGAGCGACAGGTCCACGATGGGATCACCGGCCTGTCTTTCAACCAACACAAACAGGATGAGAAGCACCAGCCCCAGGCCCACAATCAGATGCACCCGGGGGGAGGTGAGACCGTACTCCCTGATCTGGCTGATGCCGAAAACGAAAAGAAAGATGCCCGCGGAGGAGGTCAAGGTACCCATCAGATCCAGTTTGATGCCCCCTCTGCGTGTCCGGTCCCCTTTGAGAAGCAGAAGGGCCGAAAGAAAACCGCCAAGCCCGATCGGCGCACGCACATAAAAAATAGAGCGCCAGTCCAGCCAGTCCAGCAGAAATCCTCCCAGAACAGGGCCGATGATAA
>CAZXWJ010000078.1:0-16494 GCA_964644375.1 uncultured Desulfobacteraceae bacterium
CAACGGTTGCCCCTCCGGCCAGGAGGCCGTGGTTGGCCAGAAGAACCGCGTTTCTGTCCTCCATGGCGGTAAAGGCGTTTTCGGCAAGTTCCCGGGTTCCGAATGTGGCATAATCGGCGCAGCGCACGGATTTTCCGGCCAAGGCGATCATATAGTGCGTGGCGGGAAGCTCCCAGTTGAGACACGCCATCACCGTGCTGTATGGCGAATGGGCGTGAACCATGGCACTAATGTCATTTCTTTTTTTGTAAAAAATTTTGTGCATCGAGATTTCGCTGGACGGATTTCGGACTCCCTCTACGATGTTTTCGTCCAGATCAAGGACTACCACGTCTTCAGGGTGGATCCGGGTATAGTCGATGCCGCTTGGGCTGATGGCCATAAGACCTTCAGATCTCTTGAAAATACTGATGTTTCCGCCCGTACCTTTGGTCAGACCCTGCTTTAGAAGTTTCTTACCGTACGCCACGACCTGCTGTCTTTCCTTTTCGAGTTTCATGCGCTCCCTATCCTCGCAGTTGATTATGCTGCAATATTCGGAAAATCTCCGGAAAAACCGAATGGTGTTTCCTGAGGGTTCGATTTTGATCCTGCCGTGGGACAAACGGTCAGGCTATGGTCACATGCTCTTATGAGCCTAATGTATGGCCGTAAATTTGAGAAGTCAATTCGACCCTTTCAATATTGGGATTTAAGAGGTTCACGCATTAGTCAGGCTGCAAAAAAAGGAGGCGGCAGGATGATAATCACAGGGTTGTGCCATCCTGCAGCCGATTTTCTTGCAAAATCGAGGTTTTTATGCCCTCCTCAAATTTCTCCTGATTCGGGTGAGCCCTAAGAGACCGGAACCCAGAAGCAGAATAGTGGATGGCAGTGGAACGGGGCTTGGGTGAGGCTTGGGGTCAAATACCTGTCCGTCGCTTAGCTCACCAAAAGAGGCAGGCTTTGGATCAGTCCAACTGAAATCAGTATAGGCACTGCCTGTGCCCGTAAGCTGCAACGAATACCCCACGGGGCTTTCACCCGGTTCAAATACACCGATGTCGGTTGACGTGATTCCGCTTGCAGCCCCCTCGGTGGCCGTAAATGCACCTTCATAACTGAGAAATTGAATAGGTGCATTGCCGGAATCAACTAAAGCCAGACCATCCGGAGCACCGTTCTGAATGCCGCTACAGGTGAAATAGAGAACGCCGAATCCGTTTTGCTGGTCGGGGATAGTGCCTGATAAAGCCGTCGTTTTATAAATTTCCCCGTTCCCTCCATTGTAGAAGACAATGCTCCAGCCTGTTAAATCCGTCCCGTCAGCACCTGCTACCTCGATGCCTTCACCTATGTCGGAACCTGAATTGTCGTAATGAATCTCGTTGATGAACGGTGCCGCGAAAGCAATGGGAGTCGTTAGGAAGAGTAAATTTAACAACACGCAAGAAAGTATAGCGAATAAAGAAATTAAGCATGATCCTTGTACTCGTTTCATGGTGCATTCTCCTTCTTTTTTAAGGTTAATAATTTTAACTTTACGTCTATTTCCAACCGCAAAAAGAAGTTCGTTTATGATGTGGAAGTTGAGAAAGGTTTTTCGTTGGTAATATTGTGATTTAGGTTGTTTGTTTGCCGGTTTAGGTTAGAGTTTTTTGTGAAATTATGAAAAGAATAAAGGGTAATTAAAACAAAAAGAAAGTAGATGGTTTGCTATCATGGAAAAATATAATTGTAAAGAAAAAAATAAAAAATTTTTTTATTAAAATAATGCGAGCATTTAAAAAAAATCGTTGATGGGTCGAAAATATTCCAATTGAAGTTGTAATATCTGACACTTCTGCTTTTTGCCAATGCCGAAATTTAGAAAAATTGAAGGGCGAAACTACATGTGACTTCTGCGAATTATTGATCCGCCGACGTGTGGGTTTTTTTCGTTGTGTAAAGCTGTGCCGTGAGGTGTCGGCATGACAGGCGAAAAAAGAGTTGGGATATCCTCGGTTTGTCCGTCCTTATACAGGAGGGTCAGGTGAAAGGGTTTTTGAATGAAATCGGTAGCTCCCCGATCTAACATTTCTTGATCAACGTCCTCATATCTGTATCCGCTCGACAGGACGCCCCGTATTTGCGGATCGATTGGTTTTAATTGCTCATAGGTCGCCAATCCATTCAGATCCGGCAAGCGTGCCTATAGCCTTCAAACGTTGCGCCTGCTGAAGATTGTCCTCAAGTTTCCGCCTTTCCTCTTCCTCCCGAAGACAGTCCGTGGCGTCTCGTCCTATTCCCCTGAGTCCGGAGGGTTGTCCCTTTGGATTTCGTATAAGGGATGCCGAGAGTTCAATATATCGTTTTTCGCCATCTTTGGGTGTGATGCGAAGCTCAAGAGCGTTTTTGGGCATGTTCGTGATATAAATCCCCCTAAAACTATGCATGGCCTTTCCTGCAGATTCCCGGTCCAGATATTTTGGAAATGCGTACCGTACAATTCACTTCCGGTCCGACCAAGGATTCGAGAGGTAGAATGGTTGCAAAAGGTGACCCTTCCCAGAAGATCGGTTTCAAAATATCCTTCTTCTATGCTTTCAAGGATGTTGCGATATCTTTCCGTCGTCTCCTTGATGGTATTTTTTATCAAACGGAAGGGGTTGGCGTTTTCCTGGATCTCCTTATACCGGGAACGAATGTCGAATCGTGCTTGTGTATCATTGTTTTTTACCTCCAGTGCTTCTTTTTCCAGGTTTACAACCGGCCGGATGAAGCTGCGAGAAAAAAGCAGGGGCAGGACCGTGGCCACAGCAGAAATCAACAAGTTCAGCAGGATATTATGAGTCGATTTTTTTGAGGCCCCGAGGTAATCATCTTCCGGAAGATGGACCCCGATGATCCAGGGCCAGTGAGAGATGGAAAACGGTGTAGGCATGGCGTGATAATCGGCACCGTTGTGTTTGAAGGTGGCAAAGCGTTATTTTCTTAAAGAATATCGGCCGTTTTTGTGTTGATACAGATTCAAGGCCATAAAGGATTTGCGCCTCACAAATTAAAAATCACCGTTAGGTTTTCCGAGATAAATACCGGCGAAATGCGGGTAGATCGCCAGTTGATCCAGAAAGTACTGCTCTAGGGCCTGAAAATCGTTTTTCTTGACGTCTGCCACATTGGCGGTCAACAAGCGGCGGGTAAGTACCGCCGCCCCTTGGGCATGGACAAGATGGTTCTGCGACTGTTCCATGGCAATATCGGCGATGTTTTCCATAACATCCCCGGCATGCCGGCTCAACACATCCTGGGAAGGCAAAAATGCCGATGTTGTCGTGATGATATAGGTGCCCCGGATCAAAGCGAGAAATTTAAGAATAAGGGCCTAACGAATCGAAGCTTCATACACGAAAAGGCCTATATTCTCAATATTCTTGCATCGCTTGGCGGTGGCGAGACTTGATGGAGTTGGGCTTATGCCTGCGTTTAATGTGGGGAGGGACGGTTTTTTTCCGCTATCGTACGGTAGGCACAGCCCACTTTGCAGTCGACCTGATCTGCCGGTCCCGGGAGTGTGAACTGTTTCATCATGCATTGAAATTTTATGGGACTAAGGATCTGTTATGAAAATAGCATTCAATGCCTCGGCAATCTGAGAATGAAGGGAATGGCCGTCAAACCCAAGGCCGCACTGATCAGGTAGGCTGAACCCAGTCCGATCGTGTCGCTGATAAAACCGACGAGCACCACCGTGGCGGATCTGGCCATGAAGGAGATCATCATGAACAGCCCGTTGGCTGCGGATGGACCGTTCTTTGCGTTCTCTTGAACCAGTGCCAGCATGACGGGTGTGGTAGAGAGCAGGGTGAACCCGGTGAGGGCCAGGGCCACATAGCGGAGCCAGCCAGTGAATGAGACAAACAGAAAAAGGAATATGGGGGCACACAGTAACGAGATGATGAGCACCCGGCGTCTGCCCAAGTGGTCGCTCAGTGAGCCGGCTGCCAGGATCCCGGCAACACCGGTGGCCTCATAAAGGGTGAGTCCTGATCCGGCAAGCCAGAGGTTGCCCGTCTCAGCCCTGATAAAGGTGGGAAGAAAGGTTGCCAGAGAGGCATGCATGAATCCTCTAGCGAACAGAATGGCGGTCAGCGGTAATAAGATGCGGCGCATCTCACGCCACGTCCTTTTCAATGAGGTCTTTTGTCCTCCGTCACGGCGTATGGGGACATCCCGAAAACCCAGAAAGAGCCAGCCGGAGGCAACAAGACCAAAAATCATGATGGGGTAAAACCCCTCCAGCCCAAGAAGAGAAACCCCGCCCACCGCTGCCAGGGGGGCCACGGTGCGCGCCAGCTCGCCACCGGTCATAAAGAGGCTCATCCCCCGTCCTGCCTTGGAACCGGACAGTTTGTATACCATGACCGGTGCAGGCACATGAAATAACGAGACACTGATGCCCGTAACCAGAAGGAGTAGGAGAAGCACGCCATAGGCCGGGGCCAAACCGATGAGGCTCATGGGAACGGCGGTCAAGGACGGCGCAAGGATAATAAAATACCGCACGCTGATGCGATCGGCCAAAAGGCCGATATAAGGATTGGCAAGTGCGGGGATTTGCATGACCGTGGAGAGAAAACCGGCCTGGGTTAGCGTCATTGAGAGCTTTTCAATCAAAAGCGGCAGAAGGGGGGCTAGAAAACCGGAATAGACATCGTGGATAAAATGGCTGACCGATAACGCAAGAACGCGACCCGTTTGAAATCCTCCTCGGGTTGCCGGGTAATCCGGTTGCAGTTCCTGTGACGTGGGTGAATTGGGCATCATCTCTACCGACCTCATATGAGTAAATCCTCCACCATACTATCCTATTGATTTTACAGGATTGCGAAAAAAGAAAAGGCACACTTTTTGAACGCAGTTCCTTCAAAGGCGGGAGGGTAGTGGAAGCGGCCAAAATATGGTTCAAACAAAGGAGATTGTCAAGTGAAGATGATTTTGGAGCGCGATAAAGGTTTGTCAAAATTCCAACTATAAAATGTCAAGGGAATGACAAAAGATGTCTTACTTCGAACACAAAAGGTCTTTCAGTGAGGACTTACTCCTTTGATTTTTCCCAATAGGCGAAAAAATATCCAGCTTAGGCATAGGGTACTTTCCATGCCTTGAAAATGTGCCTTCTCAGGGTTCGATTTTTCGGTAATCGGTTTCATGCACAACTGCCCTTTATCTAAACACAAGACCCGTGACAAACGACACGTAACTACTCAGCTAGTGCCCATCCGGAAAGGAACTCCGGGCACGAGTAAGTTTTCAATTCAGGAATGAGTCCCGCTTGTAGCGGGACAAGTTCTAGGAAATCAAAGGATTGCGCGGAGGCGTACAAGTGTACTCCGCACAAGAAATCCCGCAGATTGACGCGGACCTGTCCCGTCGCAGACGGGGAATTGCGGAAAAGGGCCATTTCTGGATGAAAATTAGCTGTGAGTCAAAAATTGTGGAAGCCGAGAAGGTTTTGGGCGCCCTGCTTCGATCAATGCGCGGATAGCGAAGGGTTCGGAAACTAATAGCCTTTAGTCTACAGCCTAAACAACCTGAACAGTTACAACGACCCTTGATATTGTCCCTGCGTGCCAAGCTGATAAGGACCCTTGCCCGCCCGAATATCCTGAAGTGGCATGGAAATGGCATAAATCATTTTCAGTTGCCCTTGATCAAAAGGTCTGACGCTGTCACGGTGCGGTACGACCATGTCGCGACCCTGCCCTTCGTCGGCAGGGTCGATAAATGTTTAAGAATCAAGCATCTGGATGGCTAAATATTTGGGAGAGGCCTTTAATCACGTAATCCCTGCTGAGGATATGGGAAAGGAAAACATTCGGATTGTGATTCATATCCTCAAGAAAAAGGGCATCCTTAATGAGGGGAATCGATAATTGTTGAATTAAGATAACGAAATAGTTAAGGAACTCGGTGAGGAATCCGATAGTTGGTATATGTTTTGCTGTAATCGTTGCCTGGAATGTCACTTATCGTCCATGCAGGACCTGATTCGCATGTATTGTTCGAACACTGCATGGGTATGAAAAAGACGGCTTTCCTAAAGGGATTCCATTCAGGAGAAGGATCAATGTCCAATGCGATCATGTGCAGTTTAAACGGAGAAAAGGAGAAAACTGCTTTCAATCTGGAAAACGTTTTTCGAATAATAGAGTGCTCTGAAGCGAAGTTGGTCTTCTCGGCGACCGGTCAGGGGTTTTCCCTGGATTTGGAAGGTCGGGACTTCCCCGTAGGACAGTGCGAGGGGAAAGGAGACATCAATAAATATTTTATTCTCCACAAATCCGGTGATGCCTATAACGTGGACGAATATGAATTGCTTTTCAAGGTAAAAGAGGTTTCCGACCATAAGATCTCGGGCGTGGATGTCAAGGGCCGGGAACATCAATGTAAAAGGCATGAACGGGATGGCTTTCAAGGGAATACGCTTGCAAACCTTACGGTTGAGGAGGTCGAGGAAAGGGCGAAGTCTGTCGACGGTTCCATGGAAGAATTGACCGACCTGAAAGACATGATCTTTAAACTGAAAAACGGCGAATTCTATGAATCCCTAACGATGGAGTTTTCTGGAAAAATCAAAGAAATTGCCCAGGACCTGATTGACTTTCGAAAAGAAATTCAGAGCAGGATAGAGCCGGAAATAGTGGAAATGGCAGCCCGGGACATCCCTGAGGCCAGTTATCAACTGGAAGGCATCAACAAAACCCTGGAAGCGAGTACCATGAAGATAATGGACATCAATGAAGAACAACTGGAACTCGCCGACAAACGAGTGGAGATTCTGAAAGCATTTATATCCGGAAACCGCAATAACGGTGCGGTCGCCGAAAAGGCGCTAAAGGTTGTGGAGGAGGATATGGCTGCAATGAAAAGTGTCAGCAGCCTTTCCGTGAGTATGATGGGCCCCCTGAGTTTCCAGGATCTCGTTGGGCAGCGCATTCAAAAAATTATCAGACTCGTCAAGTCAATGGAAATCCGTGTCGAAGACCTGATCGTATCCTTCGGGATAAAAATTCAAGGGCACAGAGAGGATCCTGCCAGGAGTTTCGAGGATTTGAAACAGGATGTTGAAAATTACAAGTCCGAGCTCAAAGGTCCGCAAAATGAAGGCGATGGACTCGATCAGAATGATATTGATGAGCTGCTGGAAAATCTTTGAGCCCAGCTTTTGTCCATCCAGAAATACAGTTCGGGCACAACGAAGTTTTCAGGTTAGAAAGGGCCATTTCTGGACGGAGAACAGATTGTTTATGTCGGGCGATCCTTCAAATCGCCAGGAGAAAGATCATATTTTAAGGATTAATACATCAAAGGGAGGGTCAAAATGCCCATAGATACATCAATCAAGGTCTTGGTGGTTGACGATTTTGCAACTATGAGGCGCATTGTCAAAGGGGTACTCAAGCAGCTTGGGTTTACGGACATCATTGAAGCCGAAGACGGCAGCTTAGCCCTTGAAGAACTGAAAAAGGAAAAAATAGGATTGATCGTTTCGGACTGGAATATGCCGAACATGACCGGTCTTGATCTGCTGAAGGCCGTGAGGGGTGATGCCAATCTGAAAGGTATCCCCTTCATTATGGTCACGGCAGAGGGTCAAAAGGAAAATGTCGTTGAAGCCGTCAAATCCGGCGTCAGTAACTATATCATGAAGCCCTTTACGCCTGAAACTTTTAGTGAAAAGCTGCAGAAGGTTTTTTAAGCCAATGAACCATCGGTATTATTTTAGTGAGATTCGTGCAATGTACGACTTCATTAAGGAGAATGTGAATCGATGTCTGATTTGATAGAGAGAATGGGGAAGGACCTCGAAAGGATGGCCCTTGAAGTGGTGACGTTGGAATGTGGCGATATCCCTGCTATGGGAAACGTGATGAACTGTCTCTGCAGGCTGGAGGAAGATTGCCGTGAGACCGATCAACCCGCTTCCCAAGATTTGACCCTGGCCCTGAAGAATTACCTCGAGCGACTGATCCTGGCCGAAACCGATGACTTGAAACCGCTGGAAGAGGGTATTGACCGTCTCCAAGCAGTCTATAGAAGCATAAGCAACCAGGAAACATTTAAGGGAGAGATAACCCCCACCCTGGTAAATCTTGGATACAATTCAGCAGGAAACGGCAGTGAAGAGAATCGTAATAGCTCAGCTGAGGAGGAGGGGCCTGAGGAGCCTGATCCGGAAGGACAGGAGGCCTCTCAGGCGGAGGTCTTAAGCGAAGAGGACAGGGAAATTCTGGGAGACTTCGTGATTGAATCCATCGAAAATCTCGGCACCATAGAGGTCAATCTTATTGACCTTGAACATGATCCTTCCGATACAGAGACCATCAACGCTATTTTTAGACCCTTCCATACTATCAAAGGTGTTTCGGGGTTTCTCAATCTTTGGAAAATCAATAAACTGGCCCACAGTGCAGAAAACCTCCTGGATAAGGCTAGAAACGGAGAAGTCAGAATCGAGGGGATGATCATCGATATTATCCTCGAATCGGTTGATATGCTCAAGAGAATGATCGAAGGCGTTCAGGAGGGACTTGAAAACGGGGCCTCTCTGGATAACGGCATGGACATTGCGCCCTTGGTGGAACGAATAGCCGAGATGCACTCTTTGTCCGAAAAACTTGGAGAGAAACCTCTCGGTGAAATTCTCCTCGTGAAGGGAGTCGTTGCGCCAGATGATCTTAAGGCCGGACTGGACAAGCAAAAAGAAGAACCTCACAAAAAAATTGGTGAAATCCTGCTTGAAGAAAAGAAGACAAAACCCAAGGAAGTCATATCCGCCCTGCGAGATCAAAAGAAATTCAACAAGCGACATGTGGATCTTCAGGTCAAGGTGGACACGAAAAAACTCGACAGTCTGATCGATTTGACAGGAGAGTTGGTCATTAACCAGGCGATGCTGAGACAAAATCAATGGGTTTTAAACGCAAATGACCAGAAGCTTTATAACAACTTGAATCAACTCAATCAGATTACATCCGGCCTACAGAAAACGGCTATGTCCCTGAGAATGGTCCCGATTAAAAACACCTTCCAGAAAATGGTGAGGCTGGTAAGAGATCTGGCAAAAAATTCCGGAAAAGAAGTGGCATTGGAAATGTCCGGTGAGGAGACGGAAATAGACCGCAATGTGGTTGATGAACTCTATGATCCCATGGTCCACATGATTCGCAATGCCGTGGATCACGGACTAGAGACATCTGAAGAGAGGGAAATGGATGGGAAAGACAAAATAGGCACCATTCACTTAACGGCTTACCACGGGGGCGGCAACATTATTATAGAAATAAGGGACGACGGCCGCGGCCTGGATAAAGAGGGCATTTTGGAGAAGGCCCGATCAAGTGGTCTTATCACTGAGGATGACAAATTCAGTGACACGGAGATCTTTAACCTGATCTTTCAACCCGGATTTTCCACGGCAAAAAAGGTTACCGCTATTTCCGGTCGTGGGGTTGGTATGGATGTTGTTAAAAAGGCCATAGAGAAATTGAGGGGCCGGGTTGAAATAAATTCCGTGAAAGGTCAGGGTTCTACCTTTGTGATCCGTCTACCCCTTACCCTGGCTATTATTGAAGGCATGGTGGTGAGAGTCGGTCAGGAAAGATATATCATTCCTGCTCTTGCGATTCTTGAATCATTCCGACCGGATAGGGATCAATATTCGACCGTGGAAGGGAAAGGTGAACTCATCCTTTCAAGAGGCCGATTGATCCCTTTGATCAGACTTGATCGGATTTTCGGTATCGATGGGGATTCAGCCAATCCCTGGGAAAAATTGGTCGTTGCCGTTGAACACAATGGTGAGCAGAGGTGTCTGCTTCTCGATGAGCTTTTGGGAAAAGAAGAGGTGGTCATTAAGAGCCTCGGCGAAAGCCTGAAGCATGCCAAAGGAATTGCAGGCGGCGCTATCATGGGCGATGGTAGGGTGGGGCTTATCTTGGATATCTCGGGAGTTTTCGAGATTGCCCAACTTCATTGAATGTCTTCCATGAGAAGGAAAGGAATGCTCTTGTGAATTTAGTCGTTGGCGTTTCGGACATGAAGGTAAGTAAAGACCCTGAATCGGTCCTGATTACCTATTCTCTTGGATCTTGTATTGGGATTGCAATTTATGATTCGGTTGCGAGGGTCGGTGGGTTGCTTCATTTTATGCTGCCTGATTCCAACCTGGATCCCGCTAAAGCCCAGAAGAACCCAAATATGTTTGCTGATAGCGGAATCCCTAATCTTTTCAAATCCGCTTATAAATTGGGCGCAAAGAAACAACGGATGAAGGTTATTGTTGTCGGAGGATCCCAGGTTCTGGATCAAAAGGGGTTTTTTAATATCGGCAAGAGGAACTATATGGCCGTGAGAAAAATGTTTTGGAAGAACAATGTGATGATTGTCTATGAAAATGTGGGCGGCAATGTCAACCGGACGATAAAACTGGCCATTAAAAATGGGGAGGCATCGCTGAAAGTATCGGGTCAGGGGGTGGTCGAGATATGACGGACATCAAGACAATTATCCAAAAAATAGCCAACTTGAAACCTATGCCTCAGGTGGCTCAAAAGGTCATGTCCATCGCTCAAGATCCTCAGAGTTCCATGGCCGATCTTTCAGAGGTCATTGTCTATGATCAGGCACTGACGGCAAATCTGTTGCGGGTATGCAATTCCGCCCATTTTGCTTTGCCCCGAGAAGTCGAATCCGTTCAACAGGCTATCGTCTATTTGGGAATGGATCAGGTCGTCGATCTCGTCCTCATGAGCGGCGGGGCTGCAAACCTGAAAGGAAAGCAGGAAGGATATGACTTGGAGGAGGGAGATTTGTGGAAATATTCTGTTTCATCCGCACTGATCGCCCGCGAATTAGCTGAGAGGGGAAGGATCGAAAACAGCCATTTGATATTTACGGCAGCGCTTGTGAAGGATATTGGAAAGGTCATATTGAATCAGTATGTGGCCGATTCATACGAAAAGATCAACTTACTGGTATCGAAACACGCATTCAGCTTTAAGGAAGCGGAAAAGGCGGTGATCGGGATTGACCACGCAGAGCTCGGCAGCATGGTGGCCAAGAAATGGAATTTCAGTAAAAAGATGGTGGATATTATCAGATTCCATCACTCACCGGGAGAATCCAAGGAAACACTTCTTGAAACTTCAATCGTTCATCTGGCGGATATGCTTTGTATGATGATGGGTATCGGTGTGGGATCTGACGGTCTGTCATACAGGTTTGACAATGATGTAGCAGAACGGTTGAATTTTTCTGAAAGGGATCTTCAAGAAGTCATCGCCGGTTTCGGAGAAAAAATCCAAAAAGTCGAGGAACTTATTAATGCCTCCTGAAAATTGGATCAATCGGACATGTCTTTGCGCCATTTGATGAAATCGGAAAAGAATAAAGGGAGTGTGCAAAAATGGCCTATAACGTCTTAGTCGTCGATGACTCTCTTCCCATGCGATTGGTCATAAAGAAGACCATCAAGGCCTCCGGCTTTAAGGTGGGTCAGATTTTTGACGCCTCTAATGGGAAAGATGCGCTGGTTGTTTTGAAACAAGAATGGATTGACCTGGTTCTAACGGATTACAATATGCCCGAGATGGATGGTCTGGAACTCATCAAAGAGATGAAGAAAGACGAGGCATTAGAAGGTATCCCGGTTGTTATGGTAACGACGGAAGGAAGCCGGCAGAGGAGAAAAGAGTTTTTGGGCAGCGGTGCTGCGGATTACATTAAAAAGCCTTTCACTCCTGAAGAAATCCGAACCAGACTAAATCGTATTATGGGAGAAACGGAAGATGGAGAAGGAGACACTGATTTCGGCGATGAAGGACTCGATTTCTGAAGTCTTGGAAACGATGTTTTTTTTGCCGCTTGAGTTTTCTGATAACGCCCGGTTTGAGGAGTGGTGGTCAACAGGCAAGGAAGACCTTTTGGTCACAAAGTTAAGCTTCACGGGCCCCCTTTCCGGAGTGTTCTTCTTTTTTATGCCAAATGGCCTGGGCCTTTCTCTGGCCTCAAATTTTCTGGGTGAAGAGGAAAAGGACGTTTTCCAGGAGCATGTGGCAGACACGGTGAAAGAGATTATCAATATGATTGCCGGGAATACCTTCGGTATCTGGGATGATCAGGCCGTTTTCGATCTTGGCATCCCGGAACTGGTATCCTTTGATGAGGCTGAGAACGACCAGTCAGGCTCTCCGGAAAGTGTGTTTATTGGAATCACCACGCTGGATGACAACTTGGCCCTTGCGTTAATCTGTCAACCCTGAGGTGTTATGAAGAAAGACATAAGAGTTTTGATTGTTGATGACTCTGCCATTGTTCGAAAGGTCCTGTCGGAAGAACTGTCTCGAGAAAGGGGCATTGAGATAGTCGGCACGGCGCCTGATCCGTATGTGGCAAGAGATAAGATTGTAAGATTGAAACCGGATGTCATTACCCTGGATATAGAAATGCCTCGGATGGATGGCCTTACTTTCCTCAAAAAACTCATGAGATTTTATCCTCTCCCCGTCATCATCGTCAGTTCGCTGACAAAGAAAGGCGGTAAACTCGCCATGGATGCCCTGTCCATGGGAGCGCTCGAAGTGATCTCCAAGCCCTCCGCCGCCTATTCGGTCGGAGACATGAGCGTGCAGTTGTCGGATAAGATCAAGGCCGTAGCCCATGTGAACGTTCGGGCAAGATCAGAGTCCAACTCCTCGGTCGAGATTGCAAAACAGGGGGTCTCGCTACGGGCTCTTTCGGCAACGACCAACAAAATTATCGCCATCGGCGCATCAACCGGGGGTACAGAGGCTATCAAGACCGTTTTGATCGGTATGCCTCACAATGTCCCGGGTATTTTAATCGTGCAACACATGCCGGCTAAATTTACAACTTCATTTGCAGAAAGACTGGACGGCCTGTGTGCCATAAACGTAAAAGAAGCCGAAGACGGTGATTCGGTCGTTAATGGCCGTGCACTTATCGCCCCCGGAAACTATCACATGCTCTTGAGGAGGAGTGGGGCACGCTATTACGTGCAGGTTAAAAGTGGACCGATGGTTCATCATCAAAGACCCTCTGCGGATGTCCTCTTTAAGTCCGTCGCGGATTATGCCGGAGGCAATGCCCTGGGCATCATCTTGACGGGCATGGGGGCGGACGGCGCTGACGGATTAAGAAAAATGCGGGACACCGGCGCCAGAACCATCGCTCAGGATGAAAAAAGTTGTGTGGTGTTCGGGATGCCGAAAGAGGCGATAAAATTGGGGGCCGCCGAGAAAGTGGTTGACCTCAATCATATCTCACAGACCTCTCTGGAAATGATTGGTTAGTCAAAAATTTCCCTCCTATGGAAAATCCTTCCTATTCTTTTCTGCAAAATACCATATCGGCCCTGATCCACCATCGAGGAACCTTCTGTCCCGTGCATCGCGGAATCGCCTTCCGGTCAGAGGCGAGCAATCGTTCGTTCCTCCATCCTGGCCACAGGCCCCAGAGGCCGGAGGCCTTGTGGCGTATCGTTCACAGGGACTGAAGATAAGGTGTCGCGTAGCGAGCTTCTTTTAGAGGAGGATCTTCGTTCTCGTTTTTGAGCGGGACAGATATCTAATACCTTGGCAAAAAAATCGTTGTGGCAATCATTTTGCATGGGAGTAGGTTGGAGTTGAATGAGAGGAAATGATCGAGGAGGAGAGAACAATGAAAATTTATGAAGACCAAGCGCCCCTTCTGCAACAGACTATCAAGGGAATGAACAAAAAGGTAAGCCGGGAAAATGATTTTCAAAGAATTATGGACGAAAAAATGGCCGGGGTCGAAAAAAGTGGGATTCCGAATGGCCAGCCGAGCGGGGATCCCGTCGTAAACGGCGTCCAGATTCTTCGAGGCGCCGAGCAGATTAGACGACCCTCAGAGGCCGTTGGGAATAAACCTGTCTTGGATGAAATACAAAAGACTCTTGATCTTGTTGATTTCTATGTCGAAAAATTAGGCGATCCCTCCCTGTCCGCCAAAGGACTCGACCCGTTGGTCGGGCATCTGGAGGAAAGGCTCGATAGTTTGAAGAATATGGAGTCGAATCCGGGGATGCCTGATAAGCTGCGGCCCATCCTGTCGGATGTCGTGCTGACAATGGGAACCGAAATCGCCAAGTTCAAAAGGGGTGATTACGTGTAAGCGGTCGGCAAGGGGCGACAAGAATCGCCATAGAGAATCGCCCGATCTCGTCTGGTTGAAAAGGTTTGGGCTTTGATTTTCAACCGGTTAATGAAAACTTTTTGTAACTACTCAGCTAGATAGGCTGTAATGTACCGCAGGAAGGGAACATGCGTGATCACATATCGAGCAACCAGGGAATTCCCCAAAGAAGAAATGTATGGTTTGATTTCCCAAATGAGAAGGGCGGCGGTTTCAATTCCATCAAACATCGTTGAAGAGTGCACACGTGAGAGTCAGGACGAGTATCTCCGATTTTTTAAACCAGGGGAATGCTCAAATGAATGAGGGTTTGGGGTGGGGCGATCTCGAGTTCTATTTCTGCGCCGACCTTTTTCATTAAGAACATGGCCAACGTCACCCCGACGTCGCGATTTTCAATCCTGATGGGCTGCGTAGGAGATGTCTCGACTTCAAGTCCCCCCAAAAAGGACTCGGTCAGATTTCCCCCTTCCATAACAAAGGACAATTCGACGCTTGAATCCTTAGCTCGAACCATTACTCTCAGTTTGTGTATCTTTTCACTCTCCAGTTCCTCGACAAGGGCTTGGACAAACCAACTTAGTGCCTGGGGCACTACCTCATGAAATTTTGTGATTGAAGGCAGATCGTCCTGAAAATCAAAATCTTTTTGGATGTTGTGCTTGAAATAGAGGTTCGCCTCTAAAAAGGAAAACTCTTGATCAAGCAAGTCATTGAGATTTCTGTGTTCACCGGAATCTTCCTCTGTGCTCGCTTTCATGGAAGTGGTTCGGATGAGCAGATTGATGGCATCGAATTCGCCCTCCATGCGCTTGAGGCGGGGGGCGAAAATGTCTTCCACGTCCTTGTCCCTCGTGTCTCTATTCATGAGCAAATGGTCCATCATCTCGATATCTATGCCGATATTCTGTAAAGGCCCGTTCAGATTATGGACCAAGCCGGCCATAAGTTTGCCCAAAGTTGCCAGTTTGTATACCCTGATCAGGCTTTCCAAGGATACTTCAACCGTCAATTTGTCCATCCTGATTCCTTCTTTCACGTCTTATCTCCACCCTTTGTCTTTGAAAGACGATCTTGATAATGGCATCCTTTGCTGCTTCAGTGATTTCCTCAATCTTGGTTGCTACTTCAGCAAATTGCCCTTTCTGCTCAACCCGTAAGACTTCCGCTATCAACTCTACCTGATATTGAAAGGTAGCGGGCGCAATGATGTTGATTTTGAGAAGCGTGCCCAGGGTAAGTTTTCCGTGAGTTTTGAATTTAAGGCCTGAACCGCTTAATTCTGTGATCTTGTCCTTATGCTGAGGCTGTCCGTTTGATTCAAAAAATATGTGATCAATAATAAAGTCAAGCTTGTTATTGATCAACTGAAGGGATCTGCACAATTTTTCTTCCTGAGATCCGGGAGCGGTTTGCTTCAGAATTTCATCGATCGGGCCGGGTGTTTCCGCCTGCTTTAAGAGAGTACTCCCCATTCCTCTTCTGACAATTTCGGTTTCTTCAACTGTCAAGGCCTTCCATTGAGAATACAATTCAATTTCGACTCGAAAATCCTTTCGCCTGTTACCTGAGTCCATGGCGTCACCTCGTCATAATTTTGACATTAAAGAATCATATATCCAAGAAGTATGCAACAAAAATGCCAATAATTACACGGTCACTCACTCACGCAAATCAGAGACGACCTCATGAGCAAATGAGGGGGTAAGGAAAACGTTGCTTCAAGGCATGAACAATAAAACAAAAGCGGAAATGGCGGATCTTGCGGCTTATGGGTTGATGATACACAGGGAATGCGCTATTTAATACCGAAGGCTTAACCATAACGACCATTCAAAGCGGGAATCGCGTAATTTTGAACGATCTGCAAAACACCGTTATGCAAGGACACCTTTAACCCGCAAATTTTCTTGACTTGACGGTATTTTACTGTTTTTCTAGGTCCCGTTTTATGAAGGTTTTTTGGTCGCACGTATCCTGTCGGATTCTCAAACCCCGATCGGACGCCGAGTTTTGAGATCAAAAAATTGAAAGCACCCTGGACATTCGACTGCGGTGCAAGGCCGCACAAAATTTTTCTGCATTATGATATGAAAAAACAAGAAAACAGGGAAATGGTATGGCGAAATTCAATCCAAGGGACAGGATCATCGAGTGCAAGATCGTTTATTACGGACCGGGGCGGGGCGGGAAAACGACTAATTTGGAATATGTTTTCAAGGCCTTTAAGAAGAACACCGCGGAAGAAATGGTCTCGATCAATACAAAAGGCGACCGGACTCTGTATTTCGATTT
>CAZXWJ010000079.1:0-16402 GCA_964644375.1 uncultured Desulfobacteraceae bacterium
TTGTTTGTAGATGGGAAACCGGTCATAACGAAATAGAGCAGTATAAAGAAAAATGGCTCTTCGCACAATTGAGTGGGTGCCCCCTATATCTTGTGGTTAGGGACTGATGACTTGTGAAAGGAAAGGGGTCAAGTCCGCCGTTGACTCTTTCAGGTTCGTAGGTTTGGCTCGGACCACGGAAACTGTTCGAAAATGAAGCCACAACTCACAAATCAATCTTTGACCCCATCCATACCAATGATTTGTCTAATGAGCCTGTGGGAATTAATGGAAGTCAATTTTAAATAGACGTCTCTACCATGCCAAATAGAAAACCGGACCCGGGTGCACCTGGCCGGACCGGTCGTGCCATCAATCATTCCTGCCGGAACACCTCGGCCTTGTGAATTGAATTACGGATATGCCACAGACCACGTGCCCAAGTTCAAACCTTGACAGCGAGTCCCGATATTCAAGCCGGTTTTTTGTAGCTTATGATAAACGCAAAAAAGGCGGCCATAAGTTCAAGTATAGTCTGAATAATAAAAAACGTATAATAGCTCCCGGTAAGTTCAAACATGATGCCCCCGGCATAGGCGCCTATTGCCATGCCTACCACATGACATGACATGGTTACTCCCATAATCGTTCCCATCCTCAGGTAGCCGAACAGGTCGGCCACCAGGCCGGAAGAAAGCGGCGCCGTGGTAAACCACCCGAATCCGAAAAACGCCATGGCAATGTACATCACCCATAATGAGCTGGCACTCATAAAAATATAGCCCACGATGATGGCAAAAGACAGGGCGCGTATGAAGTGGGTCAGGGCCAGCACCTTGCTCCTGGCGATGCGGTCGGACATGTATCCCGTGACGAGAACACCGATGAGATTAACCCCACCCTGGACACTCAAGAATGTGGCGCCGATCATCTCAGAATAGCCGAGATCGGTCGCGAATATCACCGTGTGGGTCATCATGAAACCACAGCCGACGCCGCAGAACAACTGGGTGCCGGAAAGCAGATAGAAAGAGGAGGATCTAAGGGCCTCGATCAGGCTGCTGCTCTTCCCGACCCCGGAACGGCTTTCAATCCCGACCGCGTCCAGCCTGCCCGGGTTGTCAACGGGGACAGGCGGGGCTGGTTCGCCGTCCGGGGCCCACCCCTTATCCTCGGGATTATTTCGTATCACCAGGACAACGGAGAAGTACACCACAAATATCACCGCACTCCAGAACAGCAATGTTTCCCTCCAGCCCCAGACCAGCACCAAGTACTGGGAGATCGGTGAAAGGACCAGCGCCCCTACCGGCATGCCGGTGGCTACAACACCAAGTGCCCTCCCCCTCTTCCGGACAAACCAGCGGTTTATCAAGACCTGCGTGGGGTGGACACTCTTCATCTCAAACAAAAATCTACCGATGCAGATGTGCCAGAAGCCGGCGGCCAGCCCGGTTATTGCGGGGGAGAGGGCCTGCGTTAGAGCGCAAATAGAGAGGATCACCCGTGGTCCGAACCTGTCCATCAGCCGCCCTATAAACGGGGAGAGGACCGCGAAGACCAACATGGCAAAAGTCTGTGCCGCTGAGAGCGTGGCCCTGTCTAGATGAAATTCCTCCAATATGGGCTTGAAAAAGATGCTCATAGCCACGGCGCTCATCAGAAAAATCATTACCCAGGAGGCCGCTACCATGTACCAGCCAAAAAATACCCCATGCCTGCCTGGCGCCGGTTTGCCTATATGATCATTCAATATTTTCCACTCCTTTCCTCCAAGATGTGACAAAATATGACAATTTTTTTTATGCCTGTTTTCTTTCTAGTGTTTATACGACAGCCGCCTAGTAATTTCAATGAGCTACGTCATTTCATCAATTTGGAAGGCCCACCCTAAGCCGCATGGCATTCATGTGGTCGTTGGTTCGATCCCGTCCAGCTCCACCAGATAAAAAAACAACAAGAGCAGGTTAGGAGTTTCTGAAAATTAAGCGAAACAGGCCAAGATTTAGGGAAAATCGGCAAAAGGCCATTAACTGGCCAAATTGAGTATTGGGCTATGATTGGAAAATACGCCGAGGAAAACCCAGACCTTACATATAGCTTAATCAAGAAAATATTAATTGAAATGAATGAGCTAGATCAAGGTTAATATTATGAATATAAATTCAAAATAAAGACTATTCAATACCTCTTAGCCTATCGTTTCAATGAAGAGCGTCTCGAATTGATAATGATTGGCCCGCACCAGAATTACTACAGGTCTCTAAAGAAATAAATGGAGTCGAACCAATCCATTACGCACAAGGCCCACGAATCCTTGAAAGACACTATGAGCCCTCTGCTCAACTGCCAGGTGTTTGTTGTCGGTTGTCTTATTCCAGGTCGTTAGACAACCATGTCCTTGATTTTTTTCAGTGGACGAATTTTGACGACATTGCAGGCCGTTTTGGCTTTAAAGGTAGTATAGGATTGATGCCCTTCCTGGCCTTGGTTGCAGGCTTACGCTTAGCCTCAATCTTCATGAGCCCGGGCAAAGTGAAGGTGCCGACAGAGCGTTTTTTGGGGTAAAAGAGGTCCTATCTTTTAAGAAGTGTTCCCGGCCGGATGCCTTTATCCCCGAATTTCTCTTCTATGGAATCAAGGGCGGCGTGGAGTTCTTTCTTGCTTCCGGGGTTTTCTTTGCCGACAAAAAGCGAGAGCTGCGCTTCTGATTCGGCACTGAAATGAGAAATGGAAATGCCCAACAGCCGGACGGGTCTCTTGCCTACCGCCGTCTTCTCCATGAGGCTGCAGGCGGTCGAGTAGATCTCCTGACCATCGTCGGTACGATCCTGCAAGGTGGTCGAGCGGGTTACCCGTTTAAAGTCGTTGTATTTCACCTTTAATGTAACGGTCCGTCCTTCTAAACCCTCCCGGCGCATCCTGCGAGCCACCCTGTCCGCCAGGGACAGGAGTTCCTTTTTGGCTGAATCCGGGTCAATGATGTCCTCTGCGAATGTCTCCTCGTGACCGATGGATTTCACATCATGTCCCGGCACGACATCCCTATCATCTACTCCCATGGACAGCGCGTGCATCTTGACGCCGTGTTTGCCGAAGGCTTTCTCCAAAACCTTAACCGGCATGCTACTCAGATCTTTGAAAGTATGGATATTGAGGCGGGCCAAGGCCTCCTGTGTCACCTTCCCAACGCCCCACATTTTTTTTATAGGGAGGGGGTCGAGGAAATCTCTCACCTTGCCTCGAAGAACGACGGTTAAACCGTCGGGTTTGTCAATATCTGAAGCGATCTTTGCGACGAATTTTGAAGGAGCTACGCCGGCGGAAACCGTCAGCCCTGTCTCTTCGAGTACTGTCTGCTTAATGGTTTTGGCAATCTCCACAGGAGATCCAAAAAGACGAATTGAGCCGGTGACATCCAAAAAACCTTCATCTATGGAGAGGGGTTCCACCAATGGGGTGAAACGACGGAAGATCTCGAATATCTGACCTGAGACCTCTTTGTACCTTGCCATCCTGCCGGGCACGAATATCCCGTTCGGGCAAAGACGCACGGCTGTGACTATGGGTTGTGCGGAGTGGACGCCGAATTTTCGGGCCTCGTATGACGCAGATGATACCACACCCCTTTCCCGGCTGCCACCCACGATAACCGGCTTTCCCTTCAGTTCCGGGTTATCCAACACCTCAACGGCGGGATAAAAGGCGTCCATATCCAGATGGATGATGTGTCTTTGCTGTCCCTTTTCAACCATTTAAACCTAAAGATACCTCTGCAGTAATGAAGGAATATCCTGTCCGTTTCTTGATACGTGTCGCATCGGTCTTTTCAAACGTCCTGTCCATTACTTATTGAAAGCATCCCCTAAATCAAGGCCTGAAAGATGGTGGACAAGGGAAGTTTACTTCGAGATACCCCTCAGAAACATTATCATACCCTTGAGAGGGTGTAAATTGTCCCCTGATTCACCATCAAGCCGGGATCCAGGGAGCAGCGTTGACTTCGATCGTTTTTCCCTGAGGCGTATTGATCATATGCCTCAGTCGTCAGTCCTCCCGCAAACTGCATAATGCCTTGCCGGTGCCTAGGGATGCACCAAAATCTCTTATCCTCATTGATGATATGAAAATTTGACGGTGGATTTAGAATTGCACCTCCGATTGGCTATGTATGTTGTCTTTGATACTGCTTCGGAGTTTTGGCTTAAGATGAAATTGCAGGGGATATCGATATCAGCCCCAAAATACGGCCTTTTTCTCAATGAAATACATGGTTCACCTTATATTGTCACGGAATGTATCGTATTATCTTAACACGTATTGTTACGTTTACACCTGCGTTCAAGTATCGGTGTTTTCGGAATAGCGGTTCTATCCATCACCTTGCCACCGTTTAGCCGTTCGTGGACTGCGGCGTATCTGGATTTCACGTATCCCCATATCTTTCCTGCCGAGGTCGTATTCCGTGTAAAGTACCCGGCCATTTTCTGGAGGATCCCCTTCATAAGGGTGTCTCTAACGGGCAATGGACATTCAGACCAACCACATGACAAGACGAAAGGAGAATTTCATGGAACTTTTAGATCTTTTGACTCAGAACCTTGGCGTTAGCGAGGATCAGGCGAAAGGCGGGGCCGGGGCCATCTTCAGTATGGTCAAGGATAAACTCGGCGCCGAAGATTTCGGTAAGATCTCGTCCGCAGTCCCCGGCGTGGGCGACTTGCTTGAGGCGGCACCCAAAAGCGTTGGAGTGGGCGGGGCGATCGGAGGTCTCACTTCAGCACTGGGAGGAGGAGCCGAAAAAATGGGAGGCCTCGCCAGCCTGGCCGGCTCATTCAAGGGGCTCGGTTTAGATTCGGGCATGGTGGGAAAGTTTATTCCCACGATTCTTTCCTTTGTCCAGTCAAAGGGAGGCGACACCTTAAAGAATCTTCTGGAGGGTATTTTGAAGTAAATGCTGGGGAACAGGGGTAATTTGAAAGACTCTGCGATCAGTGTTCTCGTATGCCGCGAGCTGGACAAAGCCCAAACGCCCCGACCGGACACTTTTCTCAGGTCAGGTGCCTTTATTTTGGCAGTGTGTTGTTTTCTGACCCGGTGTTTTAACCCTTAATGTGTCGGGAGGATAAACCATGGCGATCCACAAAATCGATGATATTGAAGGTATCGGACCGGTTCATGGTGGAAATTTGCGGTCCGCCGGTGTCGATTCGGTTGAACTGTTACTCAAGAAAGGTTGCGATCGAAAAGGTCGTGATGAATTAGCGGCAGCAACAGGCTTAGATAGTTCCCTCATATTGACTTGGGTGAACATGGCTGATTTATACCGGGTGAAAGGCATCGGCAGCGAATATGCAGAACTGCTTAAAAAATCCGGTGTCGATACGGTGAAAGAACTGCGGAACCGTAATCCCGAGAATCTATTGGCCAAAATGACGGAAGTCAACTCGACGGGTCAAGCGCTTGTGAGGAGTTTACCCTCCTTGAGCGCAGTGCAATCGTGGGTGCAAAATGCCAAGGCATTGGACCCGATGGTCACATACTAACTGGTGCTCATCCGGAAGCACCGGCCTTCGGATGAGCACAAACGATCTTCTTCTTTCGTCCGGAGACCTCCCCCCACTCTCAGAGCTCAAGTCTTTCATGTCTATTGCCGATAGGACTATTGCAGACGTGAAGCGCAAACACCATTTTTCGAGTTCCTCACCGCGGCTGAAAGCAGCAAGGTGACAGCCGGCAAACGGAATCGGTAGCGGTTTGTCGGCTGTTGCGCTATGCCGCCGAGAGTCTGAGATAAGAAAGGGACGACCTGCATGAGGACCGCTCGTCCAAAGATGGATTATCTGAGATAAGCGTTATTGATGATCAGCTCTCAATCTTCGGCAAAAGACAATAGACTTAAAAAATTATGCCGCACACTGAACGCTATCGTCTGACCGATCCACCTGGAACTCTTTGATTTTCGGGGGATAAAAACCAGGCTTACAAGGGTGAATCAAACCAATGCCCTCTTCTGTTACATTACCCAAAAACAAAACACCATTCGTCTCCACGAAAACTACCGCCGGGTACCCCAGGGAATCCATCAAAAAAATGGCGGTACTCTTCACCGACATCGTAGGGTCATCAGCGTTCTTCAGGGCACACGGGGACATCGCAGGCAGGCGGATGCTCAGAAAGCATCAGGATCTGGCCACACCGCCGATCATTGAACACGGAGGCGTGGTGGTCAAGATGCTGGGCGACTCTGTCATGGCGTATTTCCTCAATGCCCGGGAGGCCCTCAAGTCCGCCATCAAGATCCAGGAAAAATTCAGCCAGCATAACCACGGGAAAGAGCGCAAGGCCCAGATCCATATCAGGCTCGGAATTCATTTCGGCGACGGGATTGTTGAAGAAAGGGACATTTTTGGCGATGTCGTCAACATGGCCGCTAAGTTTCTACCCCTTGTACAAGCTGACCAAATCGTCATCTCACGACAGGTCTATGATCAGGTTCAGGATCTTCCTTCGGTGCATCTGAAACCTTTCGAGTTTTCCATAAAAAACACCGCACTACCCCAAGGGTTCACACTTTTCAGGGTCCTCTGGGATGCGAGCGTCAATTTTGATCCTCTCATGAATACCCTGATCTACTTCAGGCCGCTATTTAATCTCGGCAAGGCCGATTTTGCAAGAATTTGGGATGACCTGATCAATACGAAGGACCGTTTTTGGGGCGGCAAAGTCGAGAAGGAGACGCTGCTTCAGGATAAATCGGTGGTCCTCATTGTCCGGCAGGCAGCCTTTGCGCTGACTCTGGCAAAAAAAATCTCCGAGTTCCTCAGGGGCAACCTCGGGCAGGAGGCCGTGCCCTTTGTCCCTGTCCAGATTCTCATTGATGTGGGATCCTATCTCAGGGTGGGTCGACTGGTCCTTGGAGATCTCAAGGTCAACTGGGAAGATATCGAACCCGGTGAGGTGTACATCTCCCCATCGGCCCATGACTACATCAAACGGACGGCCAACATATCCATCACCCCGGCACCGGATCCCGGCCGAACTCAAGCATTTTACAAGATCGACCTCCAGGATGACCGCAAGGACAAGTCCCGTCTTTTCCTGTACCAGGGCGCCCTCATTCAGGGGGAGTATTCCCCGTGCTTCTATTGTGGCGACAGGCGCCATGCCACCACGAACTGCCCTTCCAAGGGCTTCACTGAGTTCACGTATGGGCTGAGCCGGCTGGGCTACCGGCCTGTAGAAGAAATCAATAGTCTTTTTTTTAATTGCCTGAATGGAACAGCCCCAAAACTTCAGGCAAAGGTTCAAACTTCAATCTCGGCCAACAAACCCGAGCAATGGGCGGTTGAGGGCTTCTATGAACTCAAGACCGTCTACCAGTTGCGATTTTTCAGGACCCTTTGGGATGCAAGGGAAGAAAACTGGAATCGAATAGGGGAGCGATCAAACGGAACCGGTGAAGGAGGACTCGTATGGATAGGGCAGGATTGCATCCGGGTCTCCAACTTGGCACAGGCCCAGTCCATTCTGTTGGATTCCCTGAATAAAAACCCCCAGGATTACAAAGTCTACTGTGCCCTTGGCTTCCTGAATATCGAAAAAGAGGATTTCGCTCAAGCGAAATACTACATCAACAAGGCCCTGGAAAAGGCCAGAACGACGCCCCAAAAAATCTTTTTACACTTTCTTCTCTCCCGCCTGTATGACCTCGGTGGCGACGTTGCCAGGGCGGAAGAAATGGTGAGAAGAATCCGTTACCTCAATCCCTACTGCTACGAAGCCCTTTACCAGGAGATTGTTTTTCAGTTCCGAAAAGGCAGAGACGCCGTTGCCCTGCACCAATTGATCAAATTGATCAAAAAGAACAGGGAATATTACCTCCACGCCCTCATCGATCCCGATCTCGCGGCATATAGCGAGATGATCCATCGGGAGCTGAAAACACTCATGGAAGAGGCCAAAGACAAGGCCCTGGGATTGATCGGAGGAGCTAAAGAGGCCCTGCAGGAGATCAAGAGGTGGTTGGATGACGAGGACATCGAAGTGGGCGAGGCCCAGTCGCGCTGGCAGAAGATCGAAGAGCTGTCAAGGGCGGGGAGTTATTTCGGATACCTGGACATCATTCATTATGCCGGAAATATCGTCAGCATGGGCCACTCGGGCATAGAATCCCGCAGAAAAAAGCTCATCACGATCCTCGATGATCTCAATGATCGAACAGAAAAATATCTCGACCATGTCAGGGGCTTCCAATACACATTTCTTATTGAAAACGTGAAAAGGGACCTTCTTCACATTCAGGCAAGGATTGACAAAAATTGGACCGTACATGAGCCCAGGGCGGCGGGTAAATTCCGGGAGGTCTTTGAATTGGCCACAGGCCTTTCCTCGGAACTGGACGACATCGGGTCCAGGATTCGAAAACTGGACATCATTCGGCGACTGTTTCTCTTCATTACGGGTTTTTTCAAAAAAAGCCTGATTTTTCAATCGGCCAATCTGCTCGTGGCCATGATTTTATTCCCGATTCTGGCCTATTACCTGAACTTCATGATACCGGTCTTTACGATCACCTCTCAAAACATGTGGTCCTACCAGAAGGGCGTTCTCCTAGTGGGAGGCATATTCGGTCTGTTCCTCGCGGTCGTATCTACGGTAAAGGGCCTGCAGACGAAATAACGACCCAATGTCATTTCAGGATAGGCCACCTCATGCGTCACTCCATGAGGGCGGAGGCCTCATCATAGCGGGCGGAAAAGAAGGCCCCTCTTCCGGAAAAGACATTGCATCTCGTCAAGATGTATTCCGCGATCTCCCTTCTTTTAGTCTCCTCCAGACCGTTGAACCCTCGCACGACCGCCTCGTCATCGCCGACTTTTGACAACCGGCCCCAAATCTGCTCGGCATTCATCTCAGCGGTAACCCCGAGTGCGTCACCTGAGGCCTTCCCCTCGAATGTGTTTTTTGCCCGGTCCAGCAGGTCGTCCAACTCTCGTTTCAGTCGATCGACCTCAACCTGGAGGCCCTGCAAAGACCCGCAGGGTTCGCTCATCGGACAAAGGGTCTCGTAATCCGCCATGCGCAGGCGAATACCAATACGAAGGACCCTCTCATGCTCCTTTTCCCTTTCGGACTCCCTGATGACCTCAAAAATTCTTTTCATGCCTTGCGTCTCCTCATTTTTTCATCCAGAAATGGAAAAATCCGTCCTTTTAAGATCTTTGGTGCCGTCATAGTCGAAAGGCACCATCAAAAAAAAGGATGGGATTCAGAAAGATTAAAAGGCGGAGGCGTTGAGGAAAAAACTTAGAGCTCCAATTCGCTGTTTTCCCTGGCCACTTCGACGGACATGGAAGGATTCTTTTCCCATGCGAATGCCTTGCAAAGGCCTTCTATGGATTGCAGTTCGGAATCCTCACGAGAAGGATCGTGGTGAAAGAGTATCAGTTTTTTTACGTTCGCCTTGTGGCCCAGATCAATAGCGGCCTCATAATCCGAGTGCCCCCAGCCCCTTCTGTCCAAAATTTCCCGAGGAGTGTATTGGGCATCATGGATCAAGATATCCGCGCCTTTGCAAAAGGCGATATAGTCCTCCGGGGACCTGTCGTTCCAGGCATCTTTTCTCAATTCATTGTCGGTGAGGAAAACCAAGGTCCTATCCCCCTCACGAAATCTGAAGCCCAGTCCGCCCTGTGGATGCTGAAGAAAAATGCTGTCGATAAGGGTGTCTTCGATTTCGAGCACGCCCCGACTCAATTTTTCCACATACTCTATTTTTGCGGTAAGATGGTCAAATCGGATCGGGAAAAAACCGTCCCCCATCTTGTTATCGAAAATATATCTCAGGCCCTTCATGCAGGTGGGATACCCGTCGATGATGATTCGGGTTGAAGGCTGATAAATGGGAGAAAAAAAAGGAAAACCCAGGACATGGTCCCAATGGATATGTGTGATCAGGAGATGGACGGAAACCGCCTCGTTTTCGGCTATGAGCTTATCACCGAGGGCACGGATACCTGTTCCGGCATCAATGATGACCTTTTTGCCGCATTGAAGCGTGAGTTCGAGGCAGGTGGTATTCCCCCCGTAGATATTGGTACCATTCCCCGGTACAGCAATGGAACCTCTGGTGCCCCAAAATCGTATTTTCATGATCTTCCATCCTTATCTGGTGCCGCTTGAAGATCGAGGTAGTTTGAAAGTGCCCTTTAGAAAACAGCCTGCCCACCCGTTCAGGATTAGGGCAATTTACGTTATACCGGGACGTGTGTCAATCCAAAAATACCAATGAAACAAATATGATAAGCCCGGAGTTCACATCGATCGATCAAAATCTTCCAGGCCGGTTTCAGATGCCTTTCATCCCTTGACAATACGGCCTTTGCCCGTTACAACCCGGATCTTGAGAAAACAGAGAGATTCAAAAAATTTCTTATTCTGTGGTGAGAAGATCTACCTGGACTCCCCTCGCCCACCGCTCTATGTGGTATCCGCCTGCCCCAAAGATCGCCTGGCACCCGTCACATGGTGGTTTCCGATCGTCGGTCGAATGCCCTATCTCGGTTTCTTCGACCTGAATAGTGCCCGGGTTGAAAAGAAGGAACTCGAGGCAAAAGATCTCGATGTCAGCCTTGGCAGTGCGGAGGCCTACAGGAAAAATGATCAATCGATCAAAGAAACCCTTGTTTTTCTCAGTTGCCTTGCCGAAAATGAGGGAGAGATGCTGGAAAAGATGCGGATCGAGCAGGCCTCCGATTGATCAGGTCAAGCCGTAACCCGTACGAATTGTTTATTAGACCTTCTCACTCCGGAGACGAGAAAGACTCAGGGAAGATGCTATTGCCGGATCCCAGGGTTTCCGGCTGGGATTGACCCGAAACTATCCCGTGGGGTTCCCTATTGAAACCAATCACGAAAAAAATCATCCTGACCCTTTCCACAATCCTTCTCTTGCTTGTCATAGCCCTTGCCGGCACGCTCCTCTATTTTTACCACCGTCCCGCCTCCCTTGAGCCCTTCATTGAAAAAACGATCTCCCGGGCGAGCGGAGCCGCATTCACCCTGGATGACCTCTCCTATTCCCTCAAGCCCCTGCAAATACGCGCCAAAGGAATTCGGCTGGCACCCGGCAAAGGCCTGAAGGGCGTCTCCCTCGCCATTCCCTCCTTTATCGCGGACATGGAGCTGAAAGGCCCTTTCGGCAGAAAACGGCTTGTCTTCAAGGTCCTGAAGGTCAACGGCTTTGCTCTCGATGTCTCTCAGGATCTCCGCCTCCCGGAACTCAAACCGGGGAAACAAGATACCTCCTGGATTGCCGGGACGATTGGGCGGCTCTTCGCGTTTTTGGTTTTCAGGGACGTGGCATTCCAGGCCGCGGAAATCTCGGGTGGACTTATCTCCGGTCGACTGGCGGATCGATCTCTCGAGGTATACGGTATCCGTGCCGCGCTGACTCCGGAACGGCTCATCGAGATCACCTGTAATGCCCGGTTCGATTCGGCTTCTATGGGTATTCATCTCACCACCCCGCAGGTCCGGATTACGACCGATCAGGCCCTGTCCCTGGTTGATCCCGAAATCAAGGCACGCATCACGGCCACGGGCATTGGCATAAAAAGCCCCACACTGGATGCCCCTGCCGCCGACTGCAAGGCCGATATCATTTTTCACCGTGACCAGGACAGGTTCACCTTCGCCCCCCTCGAACTGGCCCTGAGAGGCGCTGTCCTGAAGAAAATCGTCCCTGAACCCCTGGCCCCTCTAAATCTGAATCTCAAGAGTGAAGGATCTTTAAACCTCAAGGATCTCGATGCCCGGCTCTCCTCCTTTCACCTTACGCTAGGTGATATCCTGGATACGACCGGAACCCTGAGTGTGAACCTCGGAGGAAAACCGGGCGCCGCCCTGGATCTCACGACCTGCCGACTGGTGCCCGAGGGACTGCGCCCCTTGCTTCCTTTCAAATTCAGAAAAGCCCTTGCATCAGGGGGTCTGTCAGGGCCCGTATCCCTGAGGGGTAAAGTTACGGCCGCCTTAGCCGCAGGCAGGCTGGACTTGAAGGGTGATATCCAGACGCGACTGGACAGGAATCCCTTTTCCTATACAAAGGACGGAATGCAATTGACCGGAGAGGTCTCTGCAGATATTCACATTACGGGCGGCCTTCCCGACCTGAAGGCCCTGGGGAAGGTGGAGGCGACCAGGACCCTTGTTTCAGCCAAAGGGATTAAGACAGGCCCCCTGACAGCGAGCCTCGAGCTGACCTATGAAAAGTCTTTGGTCGGGATCAAAGAAATGGAGGTCCTCATTCCCCTGGCAAATTTTCAAATGGGAGAAAAGGAGGCGGCCTTCAGGGATATCCGGATCCGAGCGCCAAGGGGCACTTTCGACCTGAACAAGAGAGGACTGGATCTTCCCCGGGCCACCCTGGACACATCCCTTTTGAAAAACCTCGAAATGTCTTTAAGACTGGACCGAACGAAAACATCCGCGACCCTCATGGGCAAGGAGAGTCATCTGATTGAAACCGCCCGGACCCTCGGGTTGCTGCCCCCGGGATGGCGGTTCCAAGGAAGTGACTCCCTGGAGGCCCGGATCGTTCAGGGACCAAACGGCGATTGGTCGATCAAGGGGAAACTGGCCGTCCGGCACCTCAACCTGGAGAACCGGAATGCCACCAGTATGGGCGAAGGGATTTCCATGAATGCCGAAATAGAAAGCAAAGTGAGCCGGGACCTTTCCCGAATGGAGGCCAAGGCCTCTCTGGGGGCGGGTGCCGGCGAAATTCTCTTTGATCGTTACTACTTCAATCTCAGTGAAAACAGTTTTTCAGCCAACGGTGAAGGAACCTTTGATATTTCCCGGAAAACCCTCGAACTGCCCCGCCTGACAATCTCAGCGAAGAACCTTTTGTCCCTTTCCCTCAAGGGAATGCTCGCGCAGACACCCACAGGAGGCCAAGCCCTTATCAGCCTGAATATTCCCCGGACACCCGTCGAACCTATTTTTCGACATTTCCTTTTGGAACCCTTTAAGATGGGAAAGCCCCTGCTGACGACCCTGAATGTCGGCGGCGATCTTTCCGCTGCCCTGAACCTGTCGCTCAACGGAACCCGCCGGACAGTCAAAGGACACCTTCGATGGAAGGAGGGCCGGCTGGCATCCGAAGAACGTGGTTTCAGCTTCCGAGGTATCGATCTCCGTCTTCCCATTTGGTCCGGGTCCGAGAGCGGGAAGATCCCGGAAGCGCCCATGAAAGGAGAGCTATCCGTCCGCTCCATCGACTTGCCCATTCTTCCCGAACAGCCTCTGGCCCTCAAGCTCCAAGCGGGTCCCGACAATCTGGTGATCAAAGACGCCACCCTCATCAAAGTGCCCGGCGGTGAAATCGAAATAGGCCCTCTTTCGTGCACCGGTTTGTATGTGTCCAAACCATCTGTTGAAACAAGTATTGCCTTTGAATCCGTGGATCTGGCTCCCCTGCTCTCGCAGGTATGGGGAAGGCAAATAAGGGGCACCGCAGACGGAGACCTGGCCCCCATCATTTTTAAAAACGGCCGGTTGAAAACCCGGGGTGAAATCCGTGCCAATGTCTTCGGAGGCAAGGTCGTCCTGTCTGATCTCGGGGCCTCAGGCATCCGGACATCAACTCCGATCTTCCGTTTCAATGCAAACGTAAAGGATCTGCGTCTCAAAGACCTCACCACGGACACGGCCTTTGGGAAGGTTGACGGCATCTTAACGGGTTATGTCAAGGATCTGCAGATCGTCTATGGTCAACCCCAGCACTTTCAATTACTCCTGGAAACCGTGGAAACAAAGGGAGTTCCCCAACGGATAAGCGTGAAGGCGGTCGACAATATTGCCCGAATCGGCGGAGGTCAGAGCCCTTTCATGGGGGTGGCGGGGATGTTCACCTCATTTTTCAGAGAATTCCCCTATACGAAAATCGGTGTAAAGGCATCCCTGGAAAATGATGTCTTCAGGATAAACGGCACGATCAAGGAAGGGGAAACGGAATATCTGGTAAAAAGGGGTAGCTTTTCGGGTGTAAATATTATAAATCAAGATCCTGATAATCGTATCAGTTTCAAAGACATGGTCAAGGTTATCAAACGGGTCATTGCAGCGCAAGGTGGCCCCGTGATTAAATAATAGAATCGGATCTTGGATTCCGGATGGAGGAAGTCAACATGAAAAAATACCGCAAATCCCTGTGGGTCGCTCTCCTCTCCACGCTTCTTTTCACATTTGCCTGCGTCACGATCAACATCTACTTTCCGGCAGAAAAAGTGGAATCCGTTGCAGGAGAAATCGTCAACGAGATCAGGGGAACGGAGACCGGCGAGGATAACACTACGCAAGGCAAAGATCAAAGTTTCCTTTCCCTGCGAATTTTTCTGGCCCTCTCCCCTTCAACGGCCTGGGCTGAAGACGCGACCACGGTTTCCAACCCCGCCATCCGGGCACTGAAGGCCAAAATGAAGGCCCGTTTTGCACAAATGAAGCCCTTTTATAAAAAAGGAATGCTCTCAGAGGGAGGCAACGGATATGTGTCCCTCGGCAACACCCAGGGGCTCGGCCTCAAAGATAAGAGAGATCTGAAGGCCCTGGTGGATACGGAGAACACGGCGCGTCGAACACTTTACCTCGAAGTGGCCAAGGCCCTGAAGATTGATCCGAACCAGGTCGACAAGATTGCCGAAATCTTTGCCAAGGAATGGCAGAAATCCCTTTGATCCCCCTGTCAGGGCTCGGGGCGAAGGCTTCCTTCAACTAAGACAAAAAGAGAACCACCTGATTTAACTATGGAAAAAATAGCCCCCAAGAGCTATGACAAATACGTCAAAGGCCTCATGGATATCAGCCAGGCCATCACCTCCGATCTCTATCTGGAAGATCTCCTCAAGCTCATCGTCATGGTAACGGCCAAGGTGATGGGCGTGGAAATCTGTTCTCTGTGGATCATCGAGGAAAGCGAATCCCGAAAAAAAATCCGCCTCAAGGCCACCCAGGCGATTGACCCCGAATATGTAAAGGACCGGGCGCTGAACATGGACGAGGGTGTGGTGGGATACGTCGCCACCCACAATGAACCCCTCATATTGAAAGACGTCCTGAAGGAACCCCGATTCAAAGAAAAGGATATGGCCAGGAACCTGGGCCTAGTCTCCATGGTCGGCGTCCCTCTGCGCGTCAAAGAACAGGGCGTGATCGGTGTCCTCAACTGTTTTACGGCAGAAACCCATAATTTTTCCGAAACAGAAGTGAATCTTTTGACCACCGTAGCCAATCAGGCCGCCATCGCCATTGAAAACACCCGGCTTCTCGTCAAGACCAAGGTAATCGAAGAAGAACTCATCACCCGGAAAAAGATCGAAAAAGCCAAAGAAATCCTGATGATGAAAAAAAATCTACCCGCAAACAAGGCCTTCCGCTGGCTTCAGAAAAAGAGCATGGACACCAGAAAATCCATAAGGGAAATCGCAGAGGCCCTGATTATCTCACAGGATCTATAACCCCACCAAAAATTTGCCTTGACAAGGCGATAAGCTCCAGTTATAAAATAAGGAATAATTTAGCTGCAGTAATACAATGGCGTATTGCTAAAAGAGACGATGAAGTCCACAACCCGATGAAGGGTGTGGATTTTTTTTGTTCCGCCTTCCGGATGACGAAGCAATCTCTCCGGGTAAAGGGTTGCAGTTTTTTCCGACCCGAATCACACAGAATTCGAATATAAGGCATTCCTCACAAGGATGTGAGCGTGTTTTTCTTATAAGGACAAAGGCGTCTGCTTTTCCCTAGTGGGAGAGGAGTGCCTTTTTTTGTTTTTCATTTTATGTTGAAAACTTAGGTTAAAATGACATTAAGGAGAAGAAGCCATGAATTTACAAAGACCCAATGCGAATGATGTATCCCAGACCTTTAACCGTTCCAAAAATGTGGTTCCCTGTTCAGGCCTTTGCTCACGCTGTATCGACGGATGCAGGGGAAACTGCGAGGTCTTCAAGTCCTCCTTCCGCGGAAGAGAAGTTATCTATCCTTCACCGTTCGGGGATGTCACCGCCGGAGCGGACAAGGACTATCCTGTGGACTACTCGCATTTGAATATCCAAGGGTATGCCATGGGAGCCAGAGGACTCGGGGTGATTCACGGTACGCCCGATACGGCCATCTTCCCCAAGGTGAACACGGAAACGGCCTACGGCTGGGACAAGAAAGTCAAGATGAAACTGCCGGTTTTTACCGGGGCACTGGGCTCCACGGAAATCGCCCGCAAAAACTGGAATTCCTTTGCCGTCGGCGGCGCGATCTCCGGCATCACTATCGTGTGCGGTGAAAATGTCTGCGGCATCGACCCCAATCTCGAGCTGGACAGCAACAACATGATCAAGAAATCCCCTGAAATGGATCGCAG
>CAZXWJ010000080.1:0-16374 GCA_964644375.1 uncultured Desulfobacteraceae bacterium
GTTTTCCGAAAAGCCCCACATCCCGAAGCCAGGATTCAGCGCAATTGAGATGGCAGCCGGATACCGACATTTTGAATTTCCCGGGCAGAGCCATGCCGTGGTAAATTTCGTCCAGTTTCATGCCCATCCCGAGAGCATCCTGCTGGCCGATTCTGCAGAAGGTGTTACCCGGGCAGGCACGAACACTGCGAACGCAAAGACCTACTGCTGCGCCCGGCTTCATGCCCAATTCCGTCCAAACCTGATCGATGTCTTCCTCTTTGATTCCAACAACGGCAATGCGTGCCGCACCCGTAATCTTGAGGGCCTTGGCATTGTATCTTTCCGCCACGTCCGCCAGTTTTCGCAGAAGATCGGGCGTGACCACGCCGCAGGAAATATGGGGTGCAATAGCGTATGTCTCCTTGTCCCTCTGTAAGATGGCGCCCTTTTCTCCAAGTTTAAGCATGAGTGACCTCCATTCTTGGTTGTGCGGCTTTTCGCCGGGGTTTAGGCCTCCGTTTTATTCCTCCTCGGAAAATGGTCGTGCTGTGAGGATGAAGAATAGCAGACAATATAAAAAACTATAGGAATTTGCAGACGATGTGTCAAGTCCGTGCTCCACCAACAAGGCATCGCCTGTCCAGCGCATCTCGGGAGGAACACCCCCTCGAAAGTCTGTCCGCTCAGGAGGGTTTATCCGCCTGAATTTTTTAATTCAAAGTCTGCGTATGTCTGGAGAACGCGGCGAACGGGCGGCTAATAGCCCTTGTTCCATTGGACGCATGGCAAACTCATCCCCTTCCAGGGGGCGGCCCATACCAGGCTCTTTGAGCGCGGATATTTACTGAACCGCGAAGTATACGAAGCTGAAAATCTGCCATATGCTTATACCCCTCCGTTCTCTTTATGCCCTATATGGTGAAAATTAGACGATGGATCCAGGTACAAGGGAGGACTCGAAATCTCTTGACATCACCTTTCGCACCGTTACAATAGTTCCCAAAAACAAAGAGTTACCCCTTTTGCCGAGGGATAAATACCGAAGAAGGGACGAAGAACATGACAGAGCAAGGCTGGCACGAAACCAAAATTCGCGTCCGTTATAAAGATACGGATCGTATGGGACTCGTTTACTACGGGAATTATTTTACCTTTTTTGAAGTGGCCAGAAATGAATTCATGCGGGACCTTGGTTATCCCTATTCCGAGATAGAAACCGATGGATACAATCTGGTCGTCACCAAGGCCTCTGCCAATTATCATGCAAACACGAAGTATGACGCTATGGTGATCGTGAAAACGATGATTCTTCCTGTGAAAAGGGTGCGTGTACGTTTTGATTACCGGGTTTTCGACGAGAAGGGCCGTCTTCTTGTCACGGGTCATACGGTGCATGCCTGCCTCAATGCAAACCAGAAACCCGTCAGACTTCCTGCCAAATTAAGGGAGATCATTGGCAGCTGAAACCTCCACCTCTGGTGGAGAACCCGTTTAGGTTTTACCGTTCCTGGGGAAAACAGAAAAATAAAATTCGAATTTCGACATTCGGATTTGAAGCTCGAATGGGTATAAATACCCCCTTCGAGGGGGTTACCTGAGGCCTCCCGCTCTGCGGGCAAACGACTTCGGGAGCAAGGTCTCAAATGTGCTCTTATTTTTTCCTCTTGGCCCGATACAAGCGTTCATCGGCCCTTTTAAGAAGAGAAGGAGGGTCCTGAACCCCCCGGTCCTGCATGTGCGCGATTCCGAAGCTGAAGGAGACCGGAATCGGCCTGTCATTGAATGTGAGGGGATTTTCGGAAAAGAAGGTTTGGATGCGTTCCGTCAATCTGTGCGCTTCTTTGTTCGTTGTGGAGGGCAGGAGGATCAGAAATTCGTCTCCGGCGAACCTTCCGACGACATCACTCTCCCTGCTCATATCCCGAAGGCAGGTTCCCATGTACCTCAGGAGGGCGTCCCCCGCGTCATGCCCGAAGCTGTCGTTGACACTTTTAAAATTATCCAGGTCGATAAATACAAGGGACAGGGGCGTGTCATAGCGGAGGGCCCTGTTAAACTCACGTTTCAGAATCGATTCGAATACCCCCCGGTTCAGGAGGCCCGTGAGAGGGTCCTTTGATGCAATGATACGCAGTCTTTCATGGGCCGTAACATTCGAAAGGCATATGGATATCTTGACGGCCAATCTTTCAAGAAGAGCCGTGTCCATGCCGGGGGCGTAACGGTGTGAGGAGGGATCGCCGTGGTTCAGGCTCCCAATGATTTCTCCATTCAAGGTGATAGGAAGGATCGCCAAGGACCTTATCAGGTATTTCTCATTAGGGGGGAACATTCGGTAGAAGGGTTTGAGATCCTTATTGTTGAGCAGGGGTCCATCGGCATTTCCGGTGATTTCAGAAAAGACATTTCTGGTGATGATGCTCAGCGTTTCTTTGATAATTTTGGAGGAAGCCAATTCGCCGATCAGGGGAACGACATCGTTTTCATCAATCAGGGAGAGCCAGACATAGGGGATGTCGAATTTTTCCTTGATCTCCGTGAGCAATCGTTCAAAGAAGTCCTTGAAATTGAGCGTCGATAGTATACTGACCTCTACTTCAAAAAAACGTTGGGCGATATCTTCGTTGTACTGGAGCCTTTCATAAATCTTCTGGAACTCGTGCATGGTTAGACTTTCACTGGAATCTTCGTTTTGCAATCAAAAGGAGGAGGCATGCCGAGGAAAACCCCCATGAAAAAAACCTGCCCAAGCAAAGGCAAAGGCAATATAGGAAGAAAGTCGCTTGGTGTCAATGGGAAATTTACCAAAAGAGATGATAATTCAGGGTGTTCTGGGGATGGTGTTTCCCGGAATCGGAATAATGTCCCGGGCGCCTTCCCTGGATTGAAAGGGCATGGCCTGTAAAATCCGGGTATTCAAAAAGACCGGCAGGACCACAACCGATCCCGCCTGGGGGAAGATGGCGCCGAAAGGCCCCCAAGCAGGGTGTATGACCGTGCAGCAGATCAGACGTCAGGCCGTTGATCCTTCCGTTTTCCAATAGGGGTTGACAAGATCCTCGAAGACAGAGAGGGCCGCCTCAGAGCCCTGTCCTGCCGCGATGACGATTTGTTTGTACCCGCCCTCAACATCACCCGCTGAATATATCCCCGGAATGTTGGTCCTGTGCTTTGAATCCCGTTTGATATATCCCTCATCGGTGATCTCCACGCCGAGCTTCTGCGCCAGGGCCACGGCCGGTTCATAGCCGATGGCGATGAAGACGCCGTCCGTGGCCATGACGGTGGTCTTCCCGGTTTTGCCGTTATGGAGTTCCAGTTCTTCGACCCGGTCCTTTCCTCGGATTTCTTTGACCTCGGTATTAAAAATGACAGGGATGTCGTTTTCAGAAAGATTCCGTGCCAACTGCTTTTGTGCCCTGAGGGTATCCTTTCTGTGGATGAGGGTTGCCTCCACGCCAATGTTGCGCAGGTGAAGGGCTTCGGTCACGGCACTGTCTCCCCCTCCCACAATGACGACCTTTCGGCCTTTGAAAAGTGGTCCGTCACAGGTGCTGCAATAACTGACACCATGCCCTGAAAGTCGCGTTTCTCCCGGTACATTAAGGTGTCGGTAGATCGCGCCGGTGGCGAGGAGAACCGCCCGGCTCTTGAAGCGTCTTCGATTGGTTCGCACCTCGATGGGGTTTCCCGGGTGAATGTCGATCACTTCTTCGCCCGGAAAGATGTTGGCATATTCCAGGGCATGGCTGACCATGATATCGACCAGTGCCTTACCCCCCACCTGTGTGAGGCCGGGGTAGTTCTCGACCACGGGGGTGGTGGCGACCTGCCCGCCGAGGGTGCCCTTTTCAATGACCACGGCCTTGAGACCACTTCGCGCGGCATAGATTCCGGCCGTCAAACCGGCCGGACCACCTCCTACGATGACCAGATCCGCTTCCACTTCCTCTGCGTCACTTTCCGGGATATAGACCGTTTGTTCCTCGAGTTTCTGGAGGGAGAGCATGAACAGTTCTTCCGGCTGTGCGCCCATCGCAATGAGGACCTCGTTGGCAAAGGTTTGAGGCACGCTCTGGGCCGAATATTGATCAGCCAGATCCGGATTGGCCTGAATGTCGATGATTTCGAGAGAAATGATGTCCGGTCTTTCGATAGCGGCTTTGAGTGCATTGACGGCCTGCTGGGGGCAGTAAGGACAGGACGGGCTTACGAAGACCTTGATTTGGCGGGGAGAATCTATTTTCTTGAGAATTTGGGCAGCATCTTCATTGAGACCGGTCTGACGGTAGCCCATCATCAGCAGGGCCTCCACAAAGGTTCGCCCCTCTTCTCCTACGGGGGCGCCCAGCCACCTGATGGGGTAACGCTCAGGGTCAAAAAGCAGAGTAGGACAATGTTCGGCCTTCCATTCACCGGCAACCTTATGACTCAAATCGTATTCCTTCAGAGAAACTTTTGGAGCCATCTGTCGAATGGATCGAATCACCTGTCTGGCCGCGTCACAGTAAGGCACATTTTTGTCCGGCGTCGTGAAAAGCAGCAGGGGAACCACATGAGGCATTTTTTGAAATGCTGAAATCATCTGGGCCTGAGGTTGATCCAGCATGGCCTGTTCCGAATGATCCTGTGTCTGTCCTCCTTCCAACATGGCTGCCTCCTTGATTTGAAAGGTTATCGGTTCAAATAAAATTATAGGGTCAACGGGGGCTGGCGGTCAATAGAAAGGGTAGTTACCAAAGTCACCGCCCCATTCGCGGAACATCGCCGGAATCAGGACATTTTTTGAAGGACCTTTCCATGCGGTTGTGATTTAACCTACTGAATATAATTATTAATATCTATTTTTGATGGGTGAGACGGTTTGAAAAAGGTCTGAAATTGTGTTAGAATCATTTTGTTTACGTTCGGCGTTCCTTTCCTCCCGTCACGACCGGGTACGGGATGCCCAGCCACATGCGGATTGCGAGAATGCTGGATCAGGCCGTGCTTCAATCGCATCTATTCTGTCCCTTAAGTTTGACGGCCTTGTAAAAAGTCGCCGAGTCCTTGTTTTCGTCATTCCCGCGAAGGCGGGAATCCAGTCTTTTCAAGGCGTTGTGGACTCCCGCTTTCGCGGGAATGACGTGATTTTCGACTTTTTACGGGTTCATCAAGTTTAGGGTCGATTGGATACTGCAGAACAAATCCGGTAAAAGCTTCCGATTCCCTTTCCCTTTGCTTGAGCCCACATTTCAACTTACGCCGTGACAAAATGATTCAAGAATTGACGAGGGCCGGAAGAAAGACCTTACCAGCCAGAATTATATAATGTTTTTGCCTCATGGGGCACAGAAAGGAGGTCAAGTCATGAAGGCGGGAATCATTTTTACCGGCACAGGTCCAATCCTTATCCTCACCACTTATGAATCTTTAGAAGATCCCAATCTGGTGACTAAGTTTGCGGCTAAAGGAATCAGGAAGTTCATCGCTTCCGAACTTCCCTTGAAAAATAAACCGTATTTGTCCCCAACCTCCCCGGACAGGAGGCGTCATGATGAAGGACCGAAGGAGTTATGGTTTTGACCGCCGTTCCGATAGCGATCGAAGATGGGCCTATTCCATGGGCTATTTTTCAAAGGGTGGGATTGAAAAAAGGAACAGTCAGGATCGAAGATCCAGAAGTGAACGAAGGTTCGAATGGTTGAAGGTTGGTACATGGTGCAGCATGTATACTGGAAAAAGAAAGGCGGCTGAAAAAAATAAAAGGCCTGTTTAAAGCCCTTTGAAGAGGCTCTTCCATCTACCGGTTCGCAAACCGTATGGTTTAAGCATGCCTTCCTGAAAAGCCTGCGGCTATTCGGTACGGTCCTTTACGGGCGCCCGTCTTTGCATCCAGCCCCTTTTACAAGCCCAGAGTCCTATCTTTTCCCGGTCAGAGGACGGCAAGCCCCAGCTTTTCCGATAAGTTTTTCATCATTTCCCTGGTCATGGATTCGATATCATAATCCGGCTTCCAACCCCATTCTTCTCTGGCTGCTTTGTCATCCATGGCATTCGGCCAGGACTCGGCAATGCCCTGCTTGACGGGATCGATATCATAATCCATGGTGAATCCCGGAATATGTTTCCTCATTTCGGCGGCAATGTGTTCGGGTGCAAAACTCATGGCCGATACGTTAAAGGCATTCCTGTGTTTCAGCCTGGAAGGCTCCGCTTCCATCAGGTCAACGGCCGCCTTGAGGGCGTCGGGCATGTACATCATGTCCAGATAGGTGCCTTCCCGGAGGTAACAGGTATAATGACCCTGCTCGAGGGCATGGTAAAAGATTTCAACGGCGTAATCCGTGGTGCCCCCGCCCGGCGGGGTCTTGTAGGAAATCAGGCCCGGATAACGGACTCCGCGGGTGTCCACCCCGAATCGCTTGAAATAATAATCGCAAATCAATTCGCCCGCGACCTTGGTCACACCATACATGGTATTGGGGCGCTGAATCGTGTCCTGCGGGGTGTTATTCAGGGGCGTGCCGGGCCCGAAGGCCCCGATGGAACTGGGCGTAAAGACCCGACATCCACATTCACGGGCCACTTCCAGTACATTGTATAGCCCGATGAGGTTGGCATTCCAGGCAAGCTGTGGGTTCTCCTCCGCCTTTGCGGAAAGGACGGCGGCCAGGTGATAGATGGTGGTCACGTCGTATTTTTTGACGACCCCGGCGATCGTTTCCGACCGGGTGCAGTCTATGAAATGGAAGGGGCCCGATTCCAGGAGTGAGGGGTCGGGCTTTGTTTTGTGCCCTGTGGCGATCACATGGGCGTCTCCGTAATTTTTCCTGAGAATCAGGGTCAACTCCGATCCAATTTGACCGACTGCTCCGGTTACCAAAATTTTTTTCACTATCACCTCCCGGTTATGAGTGAATCAGCACGAAACACTTGAAACCTCGAATTCAAGTGGGCGATTGAATCGGGTTCAAACATCAGTCACTCCGACCGTGTCATGGAATGACGACGGATTGATTGGGGGTCAGGACACTGTCCTGAATATACTCACCCGGCCCCACCCTTGCCCCTTCCCACAGAATGGACCGTTGGATTCTCGCGTTTTTTTTCAAAAGACACTTCCGTCCGACCACAGCCCACTCTTCGAGCCTCACAGAGGGGTGCATGCGGGCTTCGGCGTCAATTGTAAAGGACTGCTCCGAGCGTTCTCTGTTTGCCTTGAAATAGCTGGGCAGGTTCCCGATGTCATGCCAATAGTGGCCCTCAACCACGAAACCGGCAATGGGTTTTGCGGTTCGGATCAAGTGCCTGTAGTGATCGACGATATCCGAAAATGTCCCTTCGGGAAGATAGGCCAAGAGGTCGGGTGAGATGATGTGGATGCCTGTAAAGGCCAGACCTTCAGGGCCGTAAGCGCGGGGGATCTCGGAAATACATGCGTGAGGGTCCACCCGGATCTTGTTGTAGGGCGGGCGATCGTGGAGCACCATGGTGGCAAGGGCTCCGGATTTCCGGTGGTGGGCATACGCACGATCCAGGGGAATATTCGTGATGACATCGCTGTTTACAACGATAAAAGGTTCGTCATCCCAGAAGTCCTCCGTGTTCTTGATCCCTCCTCCGGTCCCAAGGATTCGGGGTTCCACTCTCACTTCTATAGGGATTCCGAAGGGTCGGCCTCCATCGAGAAAACTCTGAACCTGCGCGGAGTGATGGTGGGCATTGACGATGATACGGGTGACCCCATAGCTTTTCAGATATTCGATATTCCACTGGATGACCGGTTTGTTCACGACCGGTACAAGGGCCTTGGGTTTTTCGTCCGTGAGCGGCCGCAGCCTCGTTCCGAGGCCGGCGGCAAAGATCATGGCTTTCATGGTTTGTAATACATGAGTTGTCCGGCAAAGGGTGACACGTGATCGACGACGCGTTTCATCTCGTGTCCCGAAAGGGACTCAAAGGACCTAGTGAAGTTCACGTTTTACTCAAACTGGGCGATGTCATCGCACCCGATGACGGCTGTGTTGACGGAGTGGGAAAGAGCGAAACGGAAGAGACGCCCTCGCCACCCAGGCCGAGGATGATGACATCGATCCCTGTTTTCCCCAGCTTCCTTTTCGGTATGGTCATGACCAAGGACCATTATTCTTTCAAAAAGTTAAACCGACATGGAATATGTAACCATCTTTTGCGGGGATTTTCAAGAAAAAGCCCGGCAAGATGACGGCCTGCCCTCAAGGCATGCAACGAGTGTGTCAATAGACCCGCAAGCCCGGGCTGCAATCAGGGTTCCGAGGTGGGCGGTGCGGGAAGATTTAAATGGGCAGACTCAGGGAACCAGTAAATCCGAAAGGGCACGTATGCTCTTTTGATCTTCGATTGCCATCACCATTTTGTAGACCTTTTCGCAGCGTGTGTTTCCTATAAGAGGTTCTGCGAGTGTGAAAAATTTTTGTTTCAATTCTTCATCGGACATGGGATTTCGCGGGTCCCCTTTGGGGATTCGTATGGTCGCATCTGCGAGACCGCCGTCCTTGGTTTTGATCTCCACCCGGGACATCAACTCTCTCTTGACCAGGGGATAGGCCTTGTTCGCCTCTTCCCACTCCACCAGGTGGACCTTCCGGGCGGTGCCCAGGATGGACCCCTGTTTGAGGTAGGTTTCGTTGAGCCATTCGGCACCGGGAGCAATCCCGTGAATCAGCAACGATATCAGGAAAGGCGCACTGAAGGGGACATCAAAGGCAACGGAGGGCAGAAATCCGTAGTTTTCAACGACCTCGAAGAAGGTCCCCACTTCAATGGATTCAATATCTTCAGGGGAAATGTCTCTTTCGGCCAGGATGGCGGAAACGGCATCCAGGGTCGGGTGGATATGGCGGCATGCCGTGTAGGGTTTGGTATGGACCATGGGGGTGTACCATGTGTCGAGCGGCTCCCGCAGGGCCGCATAATCGCAGCGGTCCGAAGAGGCCATGATCCAGAAACCGTCCTCACCGTCCATAATGGTGGTATCGGCTAAAAAACCCATGAGGGCGAGTCGCGCGGAGAGGACGCCTCCGTAGGATGTCCATCCAAAGTTGTTTTTGAGCCACTGGATTTTCCCGTCGATAAACCCCCATTTTCTAAGCGTCGGCACCGGGGCGTGGAGGGCGGCATGCCCATAGGCATGGGCCGTCAGGTCCCGGTCGAGATCCAGAAGCTTTGCGGCCGTCGCCGCGGCGCAGAAGATCTGCCAGGTGTTGATGCCCCGTACGCGTTTGGTTCGCTCGGGGGTCGGTTTGATGCCATTGGAAACACGGATCCCGATTTCATATCCCGCCACGACGGATTCCAGGAAGCACCTGCCGCTTATGTTGTGGTGCTCCCCCATGCTCAGGGCCACCGGGACGATGGTCGATCCGGGATGACCGTCGTAGGTGTCGTCAAAATCAAGTACGGTCGAAAGATAGGCATTCACGCACAGGGCATTGAGGAGCGGCATCTTTTCTCGGGTTCCGTAGACCGTTGCCTCGGGCTCCCCCCCCATGGACCCGTATAGCGCCCGCATCTTCTTTCCCTGTTCCGTATTCACGCCCCCCAGATTACAGCCTATGGCGTCCAGAATGAGTTCCTTGGCCTTCCGGACGGCCCCGTTAGGGACGTTCTCGATGCGGATGGAACGGGCCAGGTCCGCCAGAATATATGTGGTCCTTTCTTCAGGGGTGGTCATGTTATCAATACCTCTCGATTAAAATTGTTTTGGGGGAAACGGTTGCATCCGTTTCCCCCGGTAACCGCCCATGCCTTTGCAAGGGTGAAATGGTGAGTAACCGTTTAGCTATTTGAAACGCATTCTACAATTGCCGTGACCCAGGGCCTTTTATTTTTTCAAAAGGTTAAGTCTGTGCAGATTTACATAAACACCAACAACGAAACAGGTGCCTAACGTTTGTCCCACCCCGGAATGGGATAAATAGGTTTGGCCGTGGCCACTTCCCCGGGGTAGACCAGGGTCATCTTCTGTTTTCCGTTTTCCTTCTGGACCTGGGTTACGATAAAGGGCATCTGCAACTGTTTGCCTGCCTCGTCGATTTCATAGGGCCCGGTCATTACCGTCACCTTTTTGGAAAGCTCCATGGCGGCCTTCTTGAGGGCCGGCCCGTCCACTGAGTCGGCCTTTTCGATGAATTTGCCCAGTAAAACGCCTGCTCCGTAAGACAAGGAGGTCTGAAAATCCGGTGGATTTTCTGCTTTGGGGAATTTCTTGTTGAATCTCTTTTCGAAATCCTCTCTAGAGAGCCCGGCATTGACTTTCCAGTTCAGGGTATTGTGATACAGGGTGTGGCCGAAAATATAGAAGCCGTCACCGGCCAGGTCGGCCCACTGGGGCATGCCGGAGTAGACCATGTAGACATAGGGGAACATGAGATTGGCCTCTTTCATCTGACGTATCATGATCTTCTGATCGTCCATGTAGGCCGAGGCGTAGAAGGCATCGGGTTTGGTCATACGGACCTTCTGGAGCAGAATGCTGAAGTCCTTGGTGCCCGGGGAGAATTTCTCGTTCATGGTGACCTTGATCCCCTGCGCTTCGGCCAGGCTCTTGGCATACTTGGCGAGACCTGCGGGGAAGGGTTCATCCACATATACGATGGCCAGTTTCTTGACTCCCAGGGAGGCCATGTGGTCGATCTCAGGTTTGGGCATCAGGGACACGGGGGTTTCCGTGGCTGAGACGATGTTCTTGTAGCCCTGCGCATAGAGGGCGTCCGATGCCGCAGACCAGATGACCAGCATCATGCCGTACTTCTCGGTGATGGCCGCGGCGGCGCCAGTCAGGGTGGAGCCGAAGGGTGCAAAACAGACATCCACCTTGTCCTCATTGATGAGTTTTTCATAGAGTTTGACGACCGTCTCCTTCTCGCTTCGGTCATCATAGTAAATCAGTTTCACCGGGACCTTTTTCCCGTCGAGCGTAAGCCCTCCCTGCTCGTTGATCAGATCCGCCCAGATGCTGACCCCTTTGAATCCCTGGGAGGAAGCAAAGGTGTACTTGCCCGTTGTGGAAATCGTGAGGCCGATTTTGATGACGTCCTTGGCAAGGGCCTGACCGAGACTCAGGCTGAAAACACAAACCGTGAATACCACAAAAAACGCAAACCATTTTCCTCTCATCGCTATTCCCTCCTTGTCTTTGCTTTTCAGGTTAATCGATCGGGGTCCTGGTCGAATGAAGTATCAATCCAACCACCCCTTTATCATGTCTTTGAGTCCTCCCTCAAAGTCCTCTTTGGATCCGGTGATCTTGTTCCGGCCCAGTTCCAGGACACAGATGTAATCGGAGATTTCAAAGGCCTGTTTCACACGTTGATCCACGGTGATGACGGTCATTCGTTCTTCTTTCAGATCCAGCAGTGTCTTATAGATTTGATCGGCGATCTTGGGGGCCAGAGTCGCTGTTGGTTCATCCATGAGGCAGATGTCGGGTTCAGTGAGCAGACATCTGCCGATTTCCAGCATTTTCTGTTGCCCTCCGCTCAGAAGGCCCGCCTTTTCTTTTCGTTTTTCCGCCAAGCTTGGAAACCGCTGGTAGACGTGCTCAATGGCCTCACTTACCCTTTTTCTGTCCTTTTTAAAGATCCACGTTCCCAGCTCCAGGTTCTCGAAAACCGTGAGATCGGGAAAAATGCTTCGCAGTTGAGGGACATAGGCGATGCCTGTCTTGATGAATTCATGGACCCTGAGATGGGTAATGTCCCTGTCCTTCAGGAAGATCGAGCCCTTCTTGGGCTTCAGCAGACCGTAGAGGGCCTTGAGAAGGGTGGATTTGCCGGCCCCGTTGGGGCCGATGATGGTCGTAATCAGGCCCTCTTCGGCCTCGAAAGAGACATCCTTGAGTATGTCGATATCTCCGTAGTAAGAGACGGTGAGATCATTCCCCGACAGTATGGCCGCCATTATGCCCCCAGATATGCTTCGATAACTTCTTCATTGTTCTTGATGTCTTCTTCCGTGCCTTGAGCAATAATTTTTCCCAGATCGAAAACGATGATCTCATCCGACAGGGTATAGACGGATTTCATGTCATGACTGATCAACAGAAAGGTCTTGCCCTGTTCCTGAAGCCTCTTGATTTCCTCGTAGAAGAGGGTCTTCAGTTCGGGATGAACCCCTGCAAAGGGTTCATCGAGCAGGATGAGATGGGAATCCGAGATCCATAATCGGGCCAGCTCGAGCAGTTTCTGCTGTCCTCCGGAGAGTTCTTCTCCGAGGGCGTCTTTCATCCCGATCATTCCGATTCGCTCCAGGATTTCACAGGCCTCGGTCCGCAACTGTTCATTGGATTTTTTGGATTTGAGCACAGAGGCGAAAATGTTGTCCAGGACCGAGAGCTTTTTGAAAATCCGTGAAATCTGAAAGGTCCGGCCAACGCCTCGCCTGGCGATGACGTGGGGTTTGAGAGCCAGGATGGATCTCCCCTTGAGCCTGACATCCCCTCCCTCAGGCTTGTAGATGCCGTTGATGCAATTGAGAAATGTCGTCTTTCCGGACCCGTTGGGCCCGATGACCGAGGTGATGGAATTCTCCCGGACCGAAAGGGTGATCCCGTCAAGTGCCCTCAATCCGCCGAAAACCTTTATAATATCTGTTGTTTCAAGAAACGGTTTCACGTTTATTCCCCTGATATCTGTCTATACTCTTGTTGAGACCCGGCCCAGAAGGCCTTGCGGCCGTGCAAGGACCATGAGGATTAAGATGAGAAATGCGATCACGGGAGAAAGGGCCACGGGCAGGAACACGGAGCTGAGACTTTCGGAAAGTCCGTAGACCAGTCCCCCGAGGAGCGCCCCCATGGGTGTTCCCAGGCCTCCGAGCACGATGACTGCAAAGGCGATGAGCGTGTAGCTCTGCCCCATGACCGGCGTGAGGGATGGAAAGGCCAGGGTGATCAGGCAGCCCGTGATCGCCACCATGGCCAGACCCATGCCGAAGACGAGGGCCGAGAGTTTCTGAACATCGATCCCCAGAATAGAGACGGCCTCCCGGTTTTCGATGATAGCCCGGATGGCCTTTCCTGTGTAAGTTCGGTAAAGAAAAAGGCTGACCAGGAGAATCGTTAGCATGCAGATCCCTGCGCTGACAAGGCGGCCCATGGGCATGAAAACGGGGCCGAGGAGCAGGGAGACCTTGGTAAAGGGCAGGGGAATGCTCCTGGGGTCCGCCTTCCAGATCATCAGAATAAGTGAGGTGATAATAAGGGAGATACCGAAAAAGGTCAGGAAAGAGGCCATCTCCGGATCATCGGAACGCTGAAGGCGGGGATTGAGTAGATGAAAGAGCAGGAGGCCGATGACGAAGAATAGGGGCAAGACCACGGCGATACTCTGAATGGCATTGAAGTTCAGGGCATGATGCAACGAGAAGGCGATATAGGCGCCCAGCATCATGAATTCGCCGTGCGCAAAATTGACCACGCGCATCACGCCGTATATAATATTCATCCCGATTCCGACCAGGCCGTATAGAATACCCATCAGAAGTCCGGAAGCCAACGCCATAAGGATCAAATCAAACATAGGTCACCCAATATATTCTAACGAAGAATGTCTCTGAGTCGGGGCCATTTTCGAGTAGCTGAGCCCACAATGCCCCTGGGGAGAAACAGGACCAGGAAGACGATCATGATCCCGAGGACCAGGAGATTCATGAGGGGAAAGGTCCCCCAGATGAAATCGTCCAGACTGTACATGAATACGGCTCCGAGGATGGGACCGATGATGGTTCCCAACCCCCCAAACATGGAGTAGACGACGGCCTTGGTGGTGATCATTAGATTAAAGGATGTGTCCGGGTCCACGATGGCCGTGTACCAGGCCTCTATGCCGCCGGCAAGGGATGGAAAGAGGGCGGCAAGAAGCCAGGCCTTCAGGCGACAGAGCCCCACATTGATCCCCATGGCCGAGGCCGCCGCTTCATCGTCGCGCACGCATCGAAGGGCGACACCCAGTCTGGATTTCAGAAGCAGGAAAGCCACCACAACAGTAACAACCATAAGAATGACCATAAAGTAATAGCTCAGTACGGGTCTGTAGGCATGGGAAAGGGTGATGCCGAAGCTCCCCCCTGTCCATTTTTCAGGCATATTGGCGACAACGATTCTCAACACCATGGCGCAGGAAAAATTGACAATGGAAAAGTAGATCCCTCTGAGACGAAGGGTCGGGGCGAAAAGGAGGGCCAGGATGACGCCGGCCAGTCCGGAACCCAGAATGCACAGGGGGATCGGCACTTGAAACCGGCTCCAGAGGATGGCCGTCATGTAAGTGCCCACGCCGTAGAACATGACGAAGCCGAAGGGCAGATACCCGACGAATCCATAGATCATGTTGAAGGAACTGGCGAGGGTGATCCAGAAGAGCATGTAGAAGATAAAGGCGTTCGATACCGCAATTTTTGGTACGAGCACAAAAAAGAGCAGGGCCAGAGCGGCAATGAGCCAGGTCGTTTTCTTGAAAAAGGCCATTCAGAGTTCCCGATTAGACATCAATGTATTTTTCCAATTCCCAGGGATGAACGGTGGTGGCGAATTCCTGCGCTTCCTTTTCCTTGATTTCCAAGAATTTCTCCACCAGAGTAGTGCCCAGGGCATCCATGATCACCTTATCGTCTTTGAGGGCCTCCAGGGCCTCCTTCAGGTTCCCCGGGAGTTCTTCGATGCCTCGCTCCCTTTTTTCCTGGGCAGAAAGGGCATAGATGTTGTCGTTGATATAGGCAGGCGGTTCCAGGTTTCTTCTGATTCCATCGAGACCTGCGGCAAGAAGAGCTGTAAAGGCCAGATAGGGATTGCAGGAGGAATCGGGGTTCCGGGTCTCCACGCGGAGTGCCTTCCGTGATGAGGCCGGGATCCTCAGGAGGCTGGAGCGATTATTGAATCCCCAGGACACGTAGACCGGGGCCTCCCATCCTGGAACGAGTCTCTTGTATGAATTGACCGACGGGTTGGTGATTCCCGCAAGGGCTCGAGCATGGTTCAAGAGACCCGCGATGAAATGGCGCGCAATGTCGGAGAGACCTTGTTCTTTGGTCTCATCTACAAAGAGGTTGACACCCTTTCGGCTGTCTTTCAGGTTGAGATGCACGTGCATGCCGCAGCCATAGGTCCAGACAAAGGGCTTGGGCATGAAGGTGGCGATAAGACCCTTCTCGCCGGCGAAATATTTGACCACCTGGCGATAGGTCATAGTGTTGTCGGCAGTAATGAGCGCATCGCTGTGCCCGAAGGTGATCTCATGCTTGCCAACCGGCACTTCGTGGTGGTTTTTCTCCGCGGGCACGCCCATGGCATCCAGTGCCCGGCTTAGGTCCTTTCGAAATTCCGTCCCCTTATCATAGGGAGGAATTTCAAAGTATGAGGCCCGATCATGCGGCACATAGTTGCCGGCCTCATCCTTTTCCAGGAGGAAAAATTCGATCTCCGGGGCAAGGAGTAAGTCCCATCCCTCCTCGAATTCCTCTTTCATATCCTTTACAGCCCTTTTCAGGACGCCCCTGGGATCTCCCGGAAAGGGTTCGGTGCCCTCTCCCCTATAAACATCGCAAATGAAGCGGGCCGTCCGATTTTCCTGTTTTCCCCAGGGCAGCACTCGGTAGGTGGATAGGTCGGGTTTGAGAAATAAATCACTGTCGTTCACGGGCACGTATTTGCAGGACGACCCGTCAAATCCAAGCCCATTTCTCAGGAGGGTCTCCAGGTCTCTTGCCGGGTTGATCAATTGCCGGATGGATCCGTCAATCGTGGTAAATTGGAAATTAAGAAACGTGATTTGATCATCGGCAATCCGTTTCAGTATCTCTTCCATTTTCATCAATTCTCCTTTTGGTCTAATAATAGAAGCGTCTGCAATAGACATTGGGCCCCTTTTAACAGGGCCTCGTTATCCGTCCATTCCTCGGGGCAGTGACTGAGCCCCCCTTTGCAGGGAACGAAAATCATTCCGGATCGCGCCAGGTCGTTCATGTGGGCGGCATCATGACCGGCCATGCTGACGAGTTCGAGGGTACCAAACCCCAGGAGGTCGGAGGCCTCCCTGATAGCTCTCTTGAGGTCGGAGGAGAAGATCGTGGGCTTGGTATCGTAGCGGAGGTTGCGATCGACCTGAATATCGCGTCTTTCCCGGATCCGAGAGCTTGCTTCTGTAACGGCATCGGTTATTTTCTTGATGCTTTCCGGGTAGTAGCTCCTGATCTCCGCATCCATCTCCACCCGTTCGGGGGTAATATTTATCGAGTTGGGGAAGACCTGGAGGTGTCCTACCGTGGCCACGGCCTTGCCCCTCTCTTCCCGGGCGGCCCGCTCAAGGGCAAGAATCAGCTCGGATGCGGCACAGAGGGCGTCCCGGCGTTTGTCCATGGGGGTCGTGCCGCAGT
>CAZXWJ010000081.1:0-16365 GCA_964644375.1 uncultured Desulfobacteraceae bacterium
ACTGAAATTTACCCCTGCCCATCTCTCGACGGACGGCGCCATAGAATACGTCTACCAGCTCATCAGGGAAGAACCGAACAGATACTGGCTGGCAGATCAGTTCAACAATGAATCCAACTGGATGGCCCACTATCGCCATACCTCGATGGAAATATGGGAACAGACCGAGGGAAAACTGGAGGCCGTCGTTGCCAGCATCGGTACGAGCGGCACGCTCATGGGGTTATCCAGACGGTTCAGGGAACTGGACCCGAAGGTCAAGGTGGTAGGAGTGGAACCCTATCTGGGACACAAGATACAGGGGCTCAAAAACATGAAGGAATCCTACCGCCCTGGCATCTACAACAAGAGTCTTGCACACCAGGTCATCAACATCGACGACGATGAGGCCTTTCGCACGGCCAGGGCACTCGCGCGAAAAGAGGGCATTTTTGCGGGAATGAGCTCTGGGGCCGCTGTGGCCGGTGCCCTGAAATTGGCCGCCAAAATGGAGCAGGGCAGAATTGTGGTCATCCTTCCGGACGGGGGAGATCGGTATTTAAGTACGTCACTTTTTGTCGACAAAAAAAAATCCGGACTGCTCCTTTACAATACCCTTACGCGAAAAAAAGAGGAATTCATACCCATCGAAGAAAAACGGGTCGGCATGTATGCCTGCGGTCCGACCCTCAGCCAGCTCATTCATATCGGTCAGTCCCGTCGACTGGTATTCGCGGACCTGATCAGGCGTTATCTGGAATATAAGGGTTACGATGTGACCCTCATCATGAATGTCACGGACCTGGATGACCGGACCATTACCGGGGCGGAAAAGGCGGGTCTATCGCTCGTTGAGTTCACGGAAAATTTCTATCAGGAATTTTTGAAGGATTTGGACATCCTGAATATCAAGAAGGCCACCCGGTATCTCAAGGCAAGCGAATACGTGGATGACATGATTCAACTGACCCAGCGTCTCCTCGAAAAGGGGTACGCCTATGAAAAATTTCGATCCGTGTATTTCGACATATCCCGTTTCAAAAATTACGGCAAACTTTCCCGGATCGATCTCGACAAGATCCGTATTGGGAAGACCGTTGATCTGGAGCAGTATGAAAAGGAAAACCCCAGGGACTTTACCCTCCTTAAAAGAGCCACCCTGAGCGAGTTGAAAACGGGTATTTTCTTTCAGACCCGCTGGGGCAACGTGAGGCCCAGTTGGCACCTGGAGTGCCCGGCCATGGCCATGAAGCATCTCGGGGAGACCTACGACATTCATTCAAGCGGGGTGGATCTTGTTTTCCCCCATCATGAAAACCACATTGCCATCAGCCAGGCGCTTACTGGGAAAATACCCGCCCACTACTGGATACACAACGAACTCGTCATGATTGACGGAAAGAAGCCCTCGGGCACCCTCGAGGATTCCGCCTTTACCATACAAAACATACTCAAGCAGGGCTATACGGGGCGTGAGATTCGCTATTTTTTGATCAGCCATCCCTACCGTAAACCCCTGGCCTTTTCCTTTTCAAAGCTGGACACGGCGAAAAACACCCTGTCCCACCTGGATAAATTCGTCCGCAAGCTCCACCTTTGCCGCAGCGGCGCCACCCACCCGGACATGGACCAACTGGTCTACGACCTGAGGCAGGCCTTCACTCAAACCATGGACGACGACCTGAACATCGCCCGGGGACTAGCGGCCCTTTTTCAATTCACGGGAAAGATCAATGGCATCATGGACCGGTACGGTCTCGATCCCGAGGACAAAGAAAAGATAGAGAAGGTTTTGCGAAGCATCGATTCGGTTCTGGGAGTAATGGAACTGGATCACGCAGAAAAAGATCCGGCCGTCGAAAAGCTCATAGCGGCCCGGGAAGAGGCCCGGAAAAATAAGGATTGGGCCACGGCGGACAGGATCCGCGATGAACTCAAGGGCATGGGGGTCGAGGTGATCGATACCCGGGCAGGCGCTATCTGGCGAAGGGAAAGGTCTTAATTTTTCAGATGGCACTCCGGCAGGCCCAGCCGCAACACACGCTGTGCCCTCGCGATTTCCGTTGACTTCAAGCGCCCTTTTCCATTTAATAATTAATGAATTACCAAACACAATACCATCGGGAGAGGTCAACTGTTTATGATTTCGGGATAGAAAAGCACCTATCTTCATGAAAGGGGGAAATGATGACCAAGGACCGCGTTTCAATGAAAATCCATTCTAAGGAAGGACATGAAGAAGCCTATTTTAAGGAGCAAGACCGGAAAAAAATAAGGGATCTCAGGGAAAAAGCAGATCAAGAAGCAAACACCAGATATCGCGAAGAACATAAGGGCCATTGTTTTCGGTGCGGCACCCGAAGCCTGGTTGAAGTCGAACGGGGGGACGTCAAGGTCGATATCTGTGTCAATAAAAACTGCGGTGCAATCCATCTGGATCCGGGAGAGTTGGAGCGAATTCTTAAGAATAAAGGCATAATTTCTTCAATAAGGAATTCCGTCTTCGGCGTTTTCTCGAAATAGGAATTCTGTGTTCTATCGAATTCCGAAATTCCCGCTCACATCTCTCGAAACCGTCCCGTTGAAAACCGCCTTTCGGATTTACTTGCCCATTTCACGGCTGGAAATGGACTTTTTCAAGAAGCTCCGGTTTCCATCGCCATGACCTTTTCCTCTGTGAGCAACGCACCAAAGCCAATGCAGGGGATGGTGGCATGGCAAACCTGATGCCTCTAAGTTATTCGAACCAGTGAGCATCTCCTTTAAAGACCATCCACACGATCATCTCAACGGCTTAAAAAGATACTCAAGCCCGTTCACCTTTACTTCATAGACGATATTCAGCATCCGGCCCAGTTCCCCTTTGGGAAAGCCCTTTCTTGCAAACCATATGACATAAGGCTCGGGAAGGTCGATGAGCAGACGCCCCTGGTACTTCCCAAAGGGCATCCGTGCCTTCACGAGCTTTAATAATACCTCAGGATCGGGGATTACGTCTTCCATCATGGAATCCTCGAATCAAAAAACATGGGAACTCCTTTTGCCCGTTGGTAAGGGAGAAGTTGTCCTCCTTCTGTCCCTTAATCCATGATTTCCTATTCCTCTAAGACGTTTTGGACAAGGAAAAAATTTTTACCGAGATCGCCATTGAAAACATGGATGTGACTCCATTTCATCGTGTCCTTATATGTTAATCCTTCTTTTTTTCAAATTTGACCGAGGCCAGGCGAAGTGAACGAATCGTAAATCCCTGCCGGTTGACAACGGTGACCACAAAGGGCGTAAGCGTGGATTCTTCCCATCCCAGGGCAACGCGTTGGTATTCATCGTAACAGTCATGGGTGGCCTTGGCGGCAGCAAAAATGAGTTTCATGGCGGCAAGGCTTCTGCCGGACTGCTCAATGGCCTTGCCGCCCCATTTGGTAAGCCCGGCACCTGCTTCAAAAAGTCCGTAGGCGGTTGTTGTCAGTTCAATGGCATTTTTTTGTCCGTTCAGACGGCCTAGAGACGTCTTACCACCTTGGCCCATTGCCTGCAGTCCCATTGTCGCTTTGACAGATTCAAGTCCGGCGCCGGAAGCAGCCGCCAAGGTATCTCCGGTTACACCGCTGGCGATGATGCGCCCCGCACGGGACCTCATGGTTCCGGCGGCCCCACTCACCATGGATGCATGTGACGAACCCATGGCACCGGATGCCGCAGCCTGCTGCAACGATGCGCCCCAGGCCGATTTATTGGCCGTTGCCTGTTGAATACGATTCAGTGCAGCCTGTGAATCGACCTTGGTCGTTCCGTATTTATTGAGCATGGATCCGCCCAACTCGCCCACGGCGATCTCAAGACCCGCGGTTGTGAGGGCCTTGCCAAGCTCCATGCCGTAATCCGGAATATCCGAAAAATCATCGGCAGCCGCGAGTGTCGGCATGAAACCGAATTCCAGCTTCTTTTTCTGGTTCAGGGGAATGGTGACCGATTTGTCCATCTCTAATGCATGCACCCGAAACCGGCCGTACGCCTTGAGCGTCACTCGGCAGTGCGGTTCCGTTACGGTCAGCCGCCCTCGTGAAGACGGCCACTTTCCGGCCCACAGCCCGGGGAGTTTGAGCGACAGGATGCGCGGATAGGGACTACCGTAGCGCAGTATCGTCACCGCCCTTTGTCCGGTTTGGACATCCTCGATGCCGAACTCCCCCTGAATGGGGAACAAGACATCCACCGGATTTTCTTGAGGCGATTGTTCCAGGATTATTTTTTTAGCCAGGGGTGTCGGAAGGTCAACCTTGGCGTTGCCGTCGGCATCCGTTGTAATCATGGTGTTCAGTCCGGCAGGGAAAGGCCTGTCAATAAACCATACCGGAATTTTCTGAACCGTGAACTGTTGCGGCGGATACATGGCCATGGTTTTTTTGGCCCAGGGCTCACCGTCATTGGTGACATGCAGCATGGCCGGCACGGATCGGCCGTCGGAACGGGGAACCGTGTCGTTTGGGAAGGTGATCTTAACGGACAGGGCCTGGGGAATTTTCACCACCACGAAGTCCTGCCGCAGTTTTGCCGGCGCCTTGCCGGTGGCAAACTCGACGGTAAGCGTATAGGCTCCTGAATCATCCGTTACGACCCTCTCATCGAAGGCGTCCAAGCGGACTTCTGCTTCAGGTACCGGATGCCCGCCGTCATCCAGGACAATACCTGAAACCTCCAATGATAGCGGGTCAAAAAGGCTTACGACGGTGGCCGTTGCCGTCGTGTATCCGCTTGCTTCACAGGCCAGTTCAAAGGGAAACGGCGTTTCGGGTTCTTCAGGCTTGACCGCAGGTTTGGACGCGGCTAAACCGTGAGCGCCATTTACCAGTCCCTGCGCGGCCAGCCGGTATACATCTTCCGGTATTTTTCCTCCCCTGTGCTGGGGCCGAACCGACACCGCCCATCTGCCCGCAGCAAACCACACACTTTCGTCCCCGTTAACCGTGCCGGACATAATTTTGATGCCGCCGGTCCCAATTGCGTTTTGCAGGGGCCTGGCATTTGCCGGAAAAAACACCCGATACTGAAAATTATCGTCTTGAATGAGCAACTTACTGCGATTACTTGAAAACCCGTAGATCTCCACCGTCATGGGAAAATATGTCGAGCCCGAAGCCGTCACCACGCGTTGCACCACTTTCTGGCCAGCATGACGGCCTTTGCTCGTTATGGTGGGCCTGATAGACGGATAGGCCTCCCACACCGCCTGATAGGTGGGCTTTTTTTTGCGGTGTAAAATATTGTTGGTCGTCACATCGAGGCTCAGCCTGTAGGCTTTTTTCATAAACACCTCACCCGTATTGCCCACAGGGCGAGTCCTTGATCCGCCGGTTTTCTTGAAATCGGACCAGGCATAAGGACCGATGGTGAGGGGCCAGTCTTTTTGAATGAACCGAGTAAAGGACGGCAAGGCTTCGCTGGATTTCACTGCATCGATAAAGCCACGGGGATCCGGGGCAATCTTTCCTTTTTCAGGTGTGTTCCACGGGAACTGCGTCTGGCCGTAAACGGCCGCCGGCCCTTGTAAGAGACCCACGCACAAGGAGAGCACCATCATGCATATAAAGAAACAGGAGGCTGGTTTTTTCAGGCGTGTTACTGGTTGCATCGGTTACTCCTCGATCAATGCCCGCGCCACTTGATTGGCCGCGCAGGCTTTTGCTGAAAGGTCAACGGCTGTTTTTCTTGCAACCCGCTCAATTTTCCACGCCCCGCCTTCGGATTTTCGCAACCCTACAATAAATGGCGCATTCACACTGAAACGTTCTTTGCCATCGGAACGGGTCACGACCCCTCTTACATGAACACTTACGGCACACCCGGTATGATCCGTACTTAGCCGCTTTCCCTTAATGGCGAGACGCGATATTTTTTGATCCACGGCCTCGAAGATCAACCGATACGAAGCAATACTATCTTCAAGAGACACACCCGGGACGGGTGCCAGGATTGTGCGCATACCTTGTATATCTTCCTTTTCAAGGTACGCGTAATACGTCCTGACCAACGCTTCAGGAGAAGGATGTCCGGGGTTACCTGTAGCAGATGGGGCAGGCCCCACGGCCGACTGGCGCACCTGTTTTGAAAGCCGATAAATTCCGTTTGTCGATTTGATCTGGCTGTCACTCGGCCGGGTAAGTCTGAATCTCAGCATGGTTTCAAAGACTTCTTTTCTGCCCTTCTCGTCCCCTACGTGATACGATCCGAGCAGTGCATACCCGCGTCCCGCCTGAGGATCTACCGCGAAGATTGTGAACGTTCGGCACGGTTTACCGTCCATGGTACCGGCGAATTCGTGAACCAACGAGACAACCCCATTTTTCATCAGCTTGGCACGCCTGAACAGGCTATTGGCACAGACCTTGTTTAAACGGTGCACATAGGGCTCGATCATTTGAAACTGCTGCTGGAGAAACGCAGGCTGGACATGGGGCATCACCTTATCTGCCCAAATCGTGATGCGACATTCAGGTGATTGTTTCTCCTTGAAGCACGCCAACGTCTCGGTTGTACCGGGTGAATGTTGTTCAGATATGGCAAGTCTGCGTGAAACTTTTGCCCAGAATCCATAGACAGGATCGAAGATCCAGTGCCATTCTTGTTCCTGCCGGGAACCGCTCCCCTCATCCGCTGCACCGCATGCTTTCGGTATCGATGTGCTTTGAAATGGTATGCAGGGTTTCGTACCGGCACTCTTCGGGCCGGGCTTGAAACTCTGAAAGGCCTTAATCAGTGGCCCGCTGTAGGCATCATGCCCTGTGGGATAGACCCCCACAACAATCAACACGAAACCGTCGTATTGCGTAACACTAACCATGCTACTCAACGCAACGCCCTTATTACTGCCGGAATACGTCCGGTGCACGGCCTCTGCGTTTTTGTACAAAAATCTTCCAAGTCGGGAGCTCTTTCGAGTGGTGAGATACGGTAAACCCCGTTTTCGGGCGGTTGCCTCCCACACATCTGCCAATTGTAATAGATTGGGAGCATTCCCCTTGCTATAGTAAATTTCAATCATGGCATTATTGTCGGGCTCGACGATCTGTCGAAGAAGATCATGAGAGGCTTGATGTCTATCCTTCCAACCGGGAGGTGGCGTAATCCGGTATTTTGGCAAATCTTCAGCAAACGCAAAGGATGTACCAATCAAGAAAAAAATCATGAGAGCGACAAACTTTTTCACAGTTTTCCTCCATACGGGAACTTCTTATTCGTGTGGGGGCAAATATTCCGATGACTCTTGTCCCTTTAAAATCGAAAACACAGGCCGTATCACCCGAATCAAATTCCATTGTTTGTTTACTTTCTTACCTGCATCCCGCTCTTCCCACTTTAGGCTTTTTATTGCATCTTGGTTAGCCGATTACGAAGAGCGCTGCAAGGTTGCGGTGACAACACCAGCACCGATAAGTGCCGTTCCACCGCAGCGATTGAACCAGCGCTGCACTTTTTCATTCTGCATCGTATCATGGAGCTGACCGGCAAAAAAAGCATATAAGGTCGCATTTATGCCCGCAAGAAAAAGAAACGTTGCCCCCAAAACGAGAAATTGCGGGAATGTTTCACTCTGCGTGCAGATAAACTGTGGCAGAAATGCGACAAAGAAAGCTATGCTTTTAGGGTTTAATGCGGTGACGATGAAGGCACTTCTGAAAAGGGACCGAGTTGAGGTCCTTGTCGCCGAAAGCCTGAATTCGAGTATCTCCGGATTTGATCGCCAGAGCTTGATGCCAAGCCCTATGAGATAAATGACTCCGATCCACTTAAGCACAGAAAAAACCGCCGCAGAGGAGGCCATGATCGCGCCAAGTCCCAAAAAAGAAACAGTCATTGCCGTGCAATCGCCCAGTGTTACACCGACGGCAAGCGGTAATACAGATCTACGGCCATGTGCTATTGCCTGACTTATGACCAAAATGATTGTCGGACCCGGTATAATCACAACGACCATGGCCGTGAGAACAAATGCTACCCAAATTTCCATGCTCATAAAACCCTCCAAAAAACGGCTAACGTCCGCCATGACGCACTAAAGATGACTGCACGGAGAGCGACGATTTCTGGCCTCTGTCCATTTCCGAAGGGCGTCGTTGGAGTACTGCTTGAGTTCCATGCGCCATTCCTTGAAGAGTGCGTCCGAGACATCCTCGACGACGCTGATGCGCTTGCACACGGCAACGGCCTCGGACTCGCTCTTTTGTAAGGTGGCATTGAGCTTTTTGTATTCTCTCTCAAGATTTCCGCCCTGGAAGTTGCCGACACTCCTGAATTGTTCCATGGCCGTCAGGAACTGTTGTTTCGCTTCGTTCTGGGTGTCGCGCGCCGCCTTGACGCGGTCCACCATGATGTCGCGCTTATGCACCCCCATTTTATCCATGGTCCCGTAGTACAAGGTGTTGCAGGCGCTGAGACCGAAAATCATGGAGACAAACACGAGCAGTCGAATCCTCATAGCATCTCCTTTATTGTCCGAATGTTTAGAATGATCCGCATAAAACGCGGAACCTCGGTTTTCTGTCCGTATAGAACGCCTTTATTTGCCCGTGACATAAAAAATATGTCTATAAAATTCTAACACTTGCAGCTCTTTAAATATTCCATCATGGGGCCTTATACGGATCAGCATAAAAACCGCCGTGAGAACCTTAAAATTCATCGACAGGGCGGCAATGGGCTATGTTTTTTTACCAGGTCATTTTAAGATTTGCACCAAATTTACAAATCAAAACCCGCTTTCTCTGATAAAAACGGAAGCCGCATATTTCCAGAAATGACTGACCGGACTCTCGGACGATGCCTCTACTGTCACTTGTCCCGCCATGCGCCAGGGAAGATCTGCGGGGGTTGTTTCAGCTCTCAGGACAACCTTATAGAAGGCATTTTCAGGTTTGAGCAGGTTGGATCCAACCTGTCTCACTGCTATGGGCCCGCCGTATATCGAAGCCACTTCCGGGTGGGGGAGTACGGAGGTCGCGGTTTCGAACAACTTGCTGACCGTTGCCTGAATGGGCGCCGTGTCGCCGCTGTTGCCGTAAAAGACGGCCTTTGCTCCCACGCGCACCCGGTGAAGCTGGTCTTCTTGAACGTAGGCAGTGACATGTGTCCGTTTAGCGCCCACAATTTGAGCCAGCAGGGTCTTGCCGGAAACCCATTGATGCAGATGGGCGCGGACCATTTTGGCCACACGTCCCGCATGCGGAGCGCGCACGACTCCCCGTGCCATACGAAAGGTTATCCCTGCCAGATCGGCCTTTGTTTTTGCCAGCTCACCCTGCAATATATCCAGTTGATCCAAGTCGAAGGCCGAGCCGATATGCCGGTCAATACGGGTCTGAAGATAGACGATCCTTCTTTCCAGCATCGCCTTGCTTTTTTCCAGTTCCGGAAAAGACAGGACAAAAAGCACCTGCCCCGGTTCAACCCATTGCCCTTCGTGTATGGGTACTTGAACGATCTTGGCATCTTCCCGGGGGAAGACATCTGTTTTCAAATCCGCCTCCAGCACTGCGGGCAGGCGAATGTGATTTTGCCAGGGAAGAAAAAAAAGGGTTAAAGCAGCGATCACAACCAGGGCGGTTATTGCAGAATGCCGGTTCAGCGAAATTTTTTGGCGATTTTTCCACCATGTCTGTATTTCATTTTTCATAGGCAAAAGAAGAAAGTAACTGATTTCCACAAAAAAGAGAATGCTTCCCAGGGCCTTGAAAACCAGATGATAGACGAGAAAAGCGATGCCCAAGAACAGCACGAAACGGTATATCCAGGTCGAATAGGCATAGACAAGAAAGACTTGTTGTCGTTTTCGAGGTAACGCTTCAGGAACGGGTTCATCGAGGCCGAAGAGTAGTTCCCGAAGATGCCAGCGGGCCAGGGCAAAGGCGCGCTGCTGAAGATTTTCCGCTCCCAGCCAATCCGCCAGGGCATAGTACCCGTCAAAGCGCATGAACGGACTCATGTTGATACTCAGGCTGGTCACCCAGCTTGTGGTGGCCACAAAAAAGGCCATGCTTCGGAATACGCCTTCGTCCAGAAAACTCCAGACAAAGGTGGCTACAAGGGCCAGGGCCAGCTCCGTTTTTACCCCGGCCGTGACAATGGCCAACCGCTGTTTGCGTGAAACCAGCCGCCAGGCGTCCGTGGTGTCGGTATAGAGAAACGGGTACATGACGAGAAAAGCCAGTCCCATGGTTGGAACCCGGCACCCTTGTCTTTTTGCGGTATAGGCGTGCCCCAGTTCGTGAAGGGCCTTGACAAAAAAAAGGGTAACCCCAAAAAGAATAGCCCCTCTCAGGTTGAAAAAATGAAGAATGCTTGCCCTGAACAGATCCCATTGCCGAATGACCAACAATATGCCCACTACGCCGAGGACAAAGATCACCCACCGTGTGGAATAACGAAAAAAAAGCGCCACATAGGGCAGAGTGGCCCTCAGAAAGCGGTCCGGATGAAAGAGTGGAACACGGATATAGAGATAATGGGTCAGAAGCCACCTGAAGAAGCCCTGACGTTGACGATTCCATTGCGCTTCCAGTCGTTTTTGATCCCCGGGTGTGGATGCCTGAGTCAACCCCCGGGCAAGCAAAAAATGCAGGACCTGCTCAAGGTCGTGCGGATCGATCGAGGCTTCAGTGTGACGCAAGGCATCCAGCCAGAGGGACGCGTCTGCTCCTACCTGCCACGATGAGATCATGGTGAAGGCGGCATGTCCCAAGCGGTAGTAACGATTCTGCATGGGATCGTAGAGGAGCCATGTCGGAGCGCCATCTTCACCCGGGGCCCCGGACAGGATGCTGAGGTCCTGCCGTAATACGGGAAGCACAAGCGGCTGATCGTCCCGCCCTGTCTGTGGGCAACTCGCTTCCGGATTCAAAGGCGTTACCACCCGATCCATTGCCGCATGGTCGTGAGCGGCCTGCGAAAGAGATAGTAGAAAAGGGTTACACGGGATCCAAAGACCTTGGCCGTGCCCCGCAGCCCGATACGCGGGGGATGGCTTTGTGTCGTGAATTGGGCGGTGACCCGGTAGGCGAGAGCCCCCACTTCCGTCAGGTGGGCTTCATATTCGGCCCGGATCACTTCGGCCTCTCTCGAAGACATGGGGGTGCTGTCCAAAAAAATGCGTGCCCGATTGCCCGGATGGAGCAAAACAGCATCTTTCACCGGCAGCATGATCCGGAGTTCCACCTGGTCCGGATCCGCGATCTGGAGGATCTTTTCCCCCAAGGTTATCGGCCGCCCGACCCATTCGTCCGGGCGGTTGACTACAGCAACCCCCACCTTTTCCGTGGTGAGCACGGATTTATCCATCCGTTCTTCGGCAAAGGCAAGTTCGGCTTTTCTCAGATCAACCCGGGCGCTGAGTTCGGCCAGGACCTCTTCGTTGTGTGCGTCAACAAATGCACCCCGTTCCGCCCTTTCCAATTGAACGCTTGCCACGGCCAGAGCCTTTTGGGCCACGGCCGCATCGTTGCGCAGCTGCGTGTCGTCCAGCCGGGCCACGATCTGTCCGGGTTGCACGGTCTGGTTGGGGGTAACCAGGATTTCTTCCACAACCCCGTTTATGGGTGACGCCACGACAAATGGATCCTTGGGCACGACCTCCACCGGTGCCAGAGCGGTCAGGTTGACGGGGAGCAGCATGAGAACGCAAAGCAGGAAGAGTACACCGATTCGTACCGGCCGGTTTATCATGCGCCGCATGGCACCGGAAAAACGCCATGGCAGGAGGAATACCTGGAGTCCGTGGGCATAGCTCAGGGCAAGATGGTCAAGAAGGACAAATTCCTTTTCTCCCCATGGTTCGTAACGGGCCAGCCAGAGCACGCCGACGAGCCCCTGCTGTGGCGCGATGAGGGGAACCCAGAGAACGTTGGGCGGGCTGAAGGTCTTCCAGGCGTCCCGGTTGTTTTGGGACACGTTTTCTTGCCTTACGTCATGTCGAATAGCCCTGTCCGGGCCTTTGTTTTCCAGGGCAGCCATGCGTTCAACCCAATGAACAAAAGGGGCTGTCCTATCCACGGCTGCCACGTTGGAAATGGCACCAACCCTTGGAGGACCTTGATCCCTAACGGAAAGGAAAACCGCCTGATCAAAGGGAATCAGACGGCGGGTTTGAGTTACAATGAGAAACCGAAGGGATTGGAGTGATTCGGCCCGCCGCACGGCATGCTCCAGTTCGACGAGTACGGATATATTATTGACTTTTTGTTGAAGCGCTTCAGCCATGTAAAACCTTGTGGGATCGGGATGTTGGAACTTTTACTGCCTCGGCCCTATGCGATGGTTCATATCAGGGGCGCTGAAAGAAAACGGTTCCGGTCATTCCCGGAAGGAGTGCGTTGGGTGTTTTTTTTAAGCTTCCCCGCACCTTCACCATTCTGCTGACCGGATCGACAATGGCGCCTGTGGCCAGCACGCTGGCCGCGATCGTCGTCTGGATGCCATCCATTCTTACGGCAAACGGAATTCCCGTACGCAACCAGCTCAGCCAATCCGAAGGGGCCATGACTTCGACTTCCAACTGATCCGTACTCACGATTTCCAGCAGTTTTTGCTGCGGCCCGACACTTTCATGTTCATCGACGTGAAGTGCCACGACACATCCATTAAAAGGCGCCCTGATGGTGCAACGGTCCAGTAAGATGTTGGTGATCTGCATTTCAGCGGTCCTGCGCTGTACCTCCAGTTCCGCAAGGGCGACCTCGAGGGTCCCAATGGACTCCAGTTGTTCCAGTTTTTTACGGTTCTCCAACTTGAGGCGGGAGGCCTCCAGTTCGGCCTTCGTCTTATCCCGTTGCGCCTTCAAAAGGTCGTTGTTGAAGGTGACCAGGATGCTGTCTTTTTTGAAATGCTCTCCTTCCCGTACGGGAAGACATTCAATTCGTGCTGCAATTTCACTGGAAATAATGGGCTGATGGATGGCAACAATCATGCTGCGCGCCTGAAACCTCTGAAGGGCGTCTGAGGCCTCGGCGAACGAAGACAGGGGCACCAGAATCGTCAGAAAGAGCAAAAAGGAACGAACCATGAGTCTACTCCGAAATGATGGATGCGCTGGACTCCGTGACCCAGCCGATGGCCCCGTGCAGATTCGGCTGCACCCAACCGGCTTGATGGGCCAGGAAGGGAAACGCTTCATCCTTGAACGATGCCCTCGCGATAATGTCCGCTTTACGACCGGGATCACGTCTGAGATTCACATGATCGGCAGACACAGCGACCCTGGCCACTTTGTGTTTCACCACCTGCCGTTTTGAGACGGCCCCTTCGAACGTGGCTTCAGAAGTCGATCGAGCTTCATCAGCCTGAACCGGGTATCGTTTCGCCGAAACGGACATGAGGGCTTGGGGCAGAAATGAGGTCAGCCCTTTGACGTCGTCAAGAGAGGTGGCCTGCCAATCCGTCATGCATTTTTCAATGGCTTGAGCCAGCCCCTGTACAGAGATCGAGTCGAGTGCTGGAGGGATGGGGTCAACGCCCATGGAGACCAGCATCCGCCCAAAGCTGTTCTGCAGTTCAGCGTAGGCCTTGTCCCGTCGCACCTGTGCCAGAAGCTGGTTGAGCTGTTCCCGGATCAGGGTTTGTTTGCCTTTGCTGTTGGTGACATTGGCCGAAAATATTTGTTTCAAAATACGCTCTTCAACCGAAAATGCTGCGTTTTCAACGTTGAATTGTCGCAGGGCCTGGAGATAGTTTGCCTTGGCAAGGTGAACCTGCATGAGAACGGTCATGGACATGGCGAGCCGGCGTTGTCTGGAAACCTCCTCTTCGGTTTTGGCTGCATCCATGGTTGCCGGGGCCTTGAAAAGTTTCATCAGGTTCCAACCGATCTGGGACCCGTAGTCAAACCAGGAATTGTTGACCAGATAGGAATTGCTGTCCCAGTTCCACCCGGCGTTCAGATTGATGTTGGGCAAAAGACCGAGCATGGCAACGCGTGTCTGTTCCCTGCTGATGCGACTCTGATACCGGCTTTCCATGAGTTCCGGGCGCGACAGGAGCGCTATTTTTTCCATCATGGCCACATCCCATGCAATCTGCGGAGCGAACAGGTCCGAGTCAGGATCGAGAAGGGTGAAATCATGTTTAAATGTGAGCCCCATCAAAGATGCAAGACGGGATTTGGCCGGGTTCAACTCTTTGCGTAATGATTCCAGAGTGCGCATCATATACAGCAGACCCCGTTGGTAGGTCAGGGCCTTCAATGGGGCCTCCAACCGTTGTTTCTCGATACGCCTGGAGTCATCGAGCGACTTTTCGACGCGCTTCAAGAGGGGATCGATACGGCCGAGCATCCACTGGGCCGAAAGCGCCTGCCACCAGGCCAGCCGTACATCGCTCACGATGTTCTGGATTGTTTTACGCTCCACTTCCCTGGCCATGAGATAACGGTCCGACTGTTGTCTTGCCCGAACATAAGACAACCCAAAGTCCAGGACACTCCAGGTAAAGGCGACATCGCCCGCGTCACGATTTTTGTCCTGCGAGATGGAGGCCTCCAGTGATTCCCTTCCGGTAACGTAAGATTCACTGGACGCGGCCGAGACTTTGTCGCGTCCCGTATACCCGGCAGTGGCCGTCAGATCCGGCAAAAGATCAAATGCGCCAAGATCTCTTTGCTGCATGAGCAGGGCGGACTGCATCAATTTGAGACGATGTTCCCGGTTGTACTTAATGGCCCTGGCCATGGCCTCATAGAGTGTGACCGGGTGCTCGATGGGTTCCTGATCATTGGACAGGACGTGCATGTCCTTTTGGGCCTCAGTCCATATTGAATTCTTGTCCAACACCTTGGGGTGCAGAGCGCATCCCGTCATCAGAAAACAGCCTGTCATTAAGATGAAAAGCCCACGTAATGCCCAAGGCCTCTTATGATTCCGTTGTCCCGTTGTTAAAGTTTGAATTTCGGTGTTTCGCATATCGTACCCGTTTGCTGTGCTGCGGCTGATGGCAGCAGGTTTAAGTTTTTGAAAAGTTATTTTATTTCTTCACGAGCGGCTGTTGCAGTGCTTCCAGCAACTGACCTCCGTAACCGTTTGTGTCTTGCTGAATTTCTGCAAGCTGCACAGACAATGGCTTGAGCCCAAAAACGGGGATATTTGTTTCTTCGGATTCCTGTTTCGGGTTCGTATGTGATGCCTGAGAGGTTTCTGCTGCGTTTTCATCAAAATGAATCATGAGCTCAAGGACCAGAGGTTGTCCTTTTGCATTTGTCGTGAAAATATGCAGCTCTATTTCCTGGATGCCTGCCGGGGGCGTGCCCGTGACTATGCCGGTAACCGGATCAATCTGAAGCCATCCCGAAAGCGGAGAGCCGTCGGCCAGAGATGCTGAGTAGCCGGCAACCATATCCCCCGAGGATTCCCGGACCTGGAGTTCTAACGAACCTGTTTCCGAATCAATCCGGAGTGATTCGACAACAAGGTAACCGGCCGCATCGTTATGGTCCTGATTGACGAACCGGACCCTTCCGGCTGTATCCACACGGACTGTTTCCCGTGAGACCAGGGTATCTCCGTTGACAGATTGATTTCCCTCTCCTCGAGAAGTGGTGTCCATTGAATTTCCGGTTGCGGTTTCTTCGGGACCTTCGGCATTGGCCTTTTGAACAGCCTGGGGGCCATCCGCATCTGTGACACTTTGATTATCGGATGCATCGCTGCCATTCCGGGCATCATTTGCTTCGCCGGCGCTTTCACCTTCTCCAGGTGCTTCTGCCCCATCAGAAGAACTGTCAGCAACGGCATCAGCGTTGCCGGCGCCGGGACCCCAACCGTCACCAGACATACCTGTGTCTTTGCCCGATCCGGTGGTTACAGAGGTACCGGCAGAATCGCCATCAGCGTTTTCGGTGCCTGGAATCAAATCGCCTGGATTACTCCCCGGGGTTGAGCCGACCCATGTCTGCGAAAGCACTTCAGCCGGGTCTGAAAGTGAGCCTGCCCCCCCATTGCCCTGGTAATTGTCCTGCTGGCTGACCGTCAAGCCTGCCACAGACGGATTTGATACCGGGCTTGGGTCTACCGTCAGCGAGAATACCTCCCAGGCAGAAGCGCCATGGCGGTCGGTACCCGTCACCGTAATATCAAAGGTTCCGGATACGACCGGACTCCCGGATATTTGAAGGGATTGCGAAGAAAAAGAAAGCCCCTTCGGCAGGCCGGCCACCGTATAGGTCAGGCTGTCGTCCGTATCTAAATCAGAAAAAATGTCTGCAGGAATAGAATACTGAAAAGGCTGGAGAACTTGAGCACTATTATTGTCAACCAAAGACCGAACCGGAACGGGTGTATCGTTGGTGCCGGTGATGGTTATGGTGACAGCTTGCGTATCAGTGGCGTTCTGGCTGTCGGTGGCCGTAAG
>CAZXWJ010000082.1:0-16247 GCA_964644375.1 uncultured Desulfobacteraceae bacterium
CCCGGGAAAACACCCCGGCCTGAGGGTAATCATATACTGCTCGGCCGGCTTCATGACCTGGTAGGCGTTTATTTTTCCCCCGTATACCTGTCGGACCGCCTCGAGTTCCCCGTCCTTCAGTGTCACATCCAGGCAGTCGGTCACCAGGGGCATGCCCCTTCGCACGGCCAGGGCGGGGGCCAGGTCCATGCCTGCCGCTGTATGACCGATGATAACGAATTGGGGGCAGCGCGCCTCGATGATTCCGCCCAAGGCCTTGAGATAGTAATCCGCACTGTAGTCGGCCAGTTCACCGTCATTGATCGCCACAATCCTGTCGCAGCCCCCCTTGATCTTGTCCGCAAAGGCGGAAGAGTCTTTGCTCAGGATAAGGGCCGTGACACTCAGACTGTTTTCCGCGCCCACACGGTTGGCCAGAGCGAGCATTTCATAGGTTATGTCACGAAGTTCTCCTTCTCTGTGTTCCACCAAAACCAGGATTTCGCCCATTTATGCCACACCCCCTTTGTCCCTTATAATCTGGGCCGCCTTTCCGCAGATCTCATCCAGGCTTCCCGTGAGGATTTCCGCCCCTTCACCCACGGCGGGTGGGGCCAATTTCATTAAAGAGACACCGGAACCTTCCTCACCGATCTCTTCCTCGCTCAAATCCAGGTCCTCGGCAGTGATCTCATCGACGGCAATCTTCCTGACTTTCTGGATCCCCATGATGGATACGTACCGGGGATTATTGATTCCCGTCTGCACGGTCAGCAGCGCAGGAAGAGGAAGTGCCACCTTCTCCTGGGTATTGGACTCCAGTTCCCGGTTGGCCTCAATACCCCCGTCCCGAATCTCAATTCCCACGACCAGAGTGGCGTAAGGCAACCCGAGCAACTCGGAGAGGTAAACACCCACCTGTCCCCAGCCGTCATCCGAACTCTGCACACCGGTCAGGACAAGATCAAAGGAGCGGTCCTTTAGGGCCGCATGAAGTCCCCTAGCAATGCCCAAGGCATCGGAAGATTCGAAATCCTCACCGTCAATGAGTATGGCCGCATCCGCTCCCATGGCCAGGGCATGCCTCAAGACGTCCTCACTGTCCTCATCTCCGATGGTGACCACGGTCACTTTCCCACCGTGTGCCTCCTTCAACCGCACGGCCTCTTCAATCGCGTAGTTGTCCCACTCATTGATATCGAACTCGAGATCCTCCCTGACAATGTCCGTGCCGTCCCGGTTGATCTCGAGTTCCGCATCGGCCACTTCAGGGACCTGTTTTACACACACCACGATGTCCATGGTTTCAACCTCCTTATTCAATCATTCTTTGCTCGGGCAGCGCAGGTTCCTCAACAACCCCGTCTAGTCCAAGCGCCATGACCAGCAGTTCGTTCATGTCCATGACCCGCAAATCATCCTCCAGCCCGGCGGTCTTTCGCGCATCTTCCAGCATGATCAGACAGAGAGGACACGCCGTCACAACGAGTTCCGCCCCGGTGGCCGCGGCCTCCCTGATCCTGATTTCGGACATCTTGGGATCGGCGTCCATGTCTTCCTGCCACATTCTGTCCCCGCCCCCTCCACAGCACAGGCTGTTTTCTCTGTTATGCGCCATTTCCACGAGTTCCACTCCGGGTATGGCCCTGATGACCTCCCGGGGATCATCGAAGATGCGGTTGTGCCGCCCCAGATAGCAGGGGTCATGATAGGTGAGCTTCAAAGAGAGCATTTTGTCGAAAGAAAGCCTTCCCTGATCGAGCAGTTCCTTCAGATACTGCGTATAGTGGCGGGGACGAAAAAGGATCGGTTCTTCAGAAGGGTCGAGGTCCTTTACCGTCGGGTATTCCTTTGAAAAGGTGTGAAAGCAATGCGGTGACGAGGTGACAAGCTCATGAATGTCGTATTTTTTGAACAGGTCAAGGCAGTCCTCCCGTTTCATCTCAAACAGACCGTCCTCACCCGCCCGGCGAGCGATGTCCCCGCAGCAGGGTTCCTTTTTTCCCAACGTGCCGAAAGAAATTTTCGCGTGAGCGAGGATCTTCACAAAGGATCGCGCGAGGTCCTGTGCACGAATGTCCATGGAGGTCGTGCACCCTACAAAATAACAGAGGTCGACTTTTTCCTTGTGCCTGGTCAGATCCGGAATAACCATGTCTCCCGACCACTTGGCCCGCTTCTTTTTTGTGGCTTCCCAGGGATTGTTGTACTTGTAGATATTTTTCAGGGACTGGCTCAAGAGGGACGGCATCCGGGTCCCCTCTTCCACGACTTTGCTCCTGGCCACTCTGATGATGTCCGGGGTACCCACATAGACCGGACAGACCTCGAGGCATGCCAAGCAGGTCGTGCAGTTCCATATCCTTTCGGCCTCAAATCTGGTTTCGCGGTTTCGGATTTTTTCACGAAGTTCCTTAACGGCATCGATCTGTTTCATTGGATCATATTTTGTGGACACCAGCGCCTTTGCCCAGAGGATGAAATCCCTCGGGGCAAAGGATTCCCCCGCACCCGTTGACGGACAGACCTCCACGCACCGTCCGCAGCGGGTGCAGGCATCAAGATAAACCATATCCCGGCATGAAAAAGGCTCATCATCCTGAGCTCTCTCCTCAACACGGGGCGGCTGCACAGGGTGGTCTTTAAGGTAAATGCCGGCAGGGGCCGCCAGGATATGAAAAAGCTTGGAAAAAGGGATATAGGCAATGATCCCCAGGCTCAAGAGCACATGAACCCACCACAGATAGGGATACGAAGCCAGGGCGCTCCCGGGTTCAGACCAGATAAGGCTTACCCATTGCCCGCCAAAAGACCATCCTCCCCACTCAGGCTGCAGGGCTGCGAGGCGTCCTCCCTCTGCGGCAAAACCCGACAGGCCGACCAGTAAAAGCCAGACCAATGCAGTGAAATCTCCGATACGATTCTCGAGCCGGGATACGCGTTGAACGTATCGCCGAATCATGGCCCAGCCAAGGGCCACCATGAGGACCAACCCTGCGATATCAAGACAGGTGGAATAGACGATGTAGATTCGGCCCTTAAGGAAGGTAAAAAGGTAGTCATCGATCGCGCTGAGCGTTGTTCCGATGAACAAAGCCAGGAATCCCCAGAGAAGCAACAAATGCATCGTTCCGGCGGCAATGTCTCCGCGAAAGATACGCCGGCCGAACAGCCCGTCCCAAAAAACACGAATAATGCTCTTTCGTGAAAAGGGCACTTTCCAGTCGCAAAACCCTTTCATCCACACGCACAAGTGGTTCAGAACACCGACTAAGAATACAAGGCAGGCACAGAACGCCAGGACGTAAAAAATCCAGACATCCACCGTGCCGATACTCCAAAATAATTGACGACATGGTATCGTATCCACGTGTTGCTCCGAATGGGGTTAAAGAGGGAAAGATCGCGAGAGTGTGACTACCGATCGGTCGCTCGGCAGCATCACAATTGCGTAGTTACATTTTCCAGAACGATTTGTCAATCTTTTTTATTGCTATTTTTTAGCCAAAGGAAGTTTTAGACTTTTCAGGAAAACGTATGGATACCCATAAAATAACTTGAGAAACGTGCAGGTAAAAGGCTATACTAAAATACAATTCAAAAGGGCCGGATTGTGTTTAGCCCCTTCTATTAGAATTCTTCAAATTTTTCAGATTCTCGTTGCTATGCCCCCTGATGGTCCATGTATTTCTGAATTCTTTGTGAGTCCAAGCACACAGAATCAGGGCAACAATCCCTACATTTTTGAGGCTGTCGAGGATAGTCTTCCTGCAATTCGGCCGCCACAGCCCCAAGGGTAGGAATTCCGCGAATCCTTTGACCATTTTATCACCTTACAGCCTCATTGCTCCGAAAAATCCGTACTAAAATTTTCAAACTCTTCAGCAATCTTGTCTTTCAGTATTCCGAATCAATATTTTGGGCAGGAAATGATGAAAATGCCATCTTTCAAAAAGACGACTATGCGTTTTAGCTCGGTCTTCAACATGGTAGCTTCTGCTTCGCTCTTTGCAATGATACTGCTGACCTGTCTGGATGTGTCACTGCGTTATTTCTTTAACCGGCCGATTACCGGCACCTATGACCTTGTCGGTCTTTTGGGCGCAGTCATAGCAGCATTTTCAATGCCCTATACAATGCTCGAGAAGGGACATGTTGCGGTGGAAATTCTGATACAACAATTATCAGATCGCAAGCGGTTGGTTATTGAAACCGCTACCCATACCGTCGGCATGGTTTTATTTCTAGTCTTAGTCTGGCAATGTATCGTCCTTGCCCGGGACATGAAGACAGCCGGCGAAGTCACACCGACTCTACTTCTCCCATTCTATCCAATCGTTTATTGCATGGCGGCCTGTTTTTTTCTGCTCTGCCTTGCCATCCTGGTTAATCTTCTGGACATTTGGCTCAAACGGGGAGAAAAATGAACCCAGTTCATGTCGGCATCATCGGGATTGTATTGCTTGTTGTCATCCTGTTTTCAAAGTTTCCAGTCGCATTCTGCATGGCTCTCGTAGGCCTCTTGGGATTTGGTTACCTCGTTTCACCGGAAGCGGCCTTAAATATCATTGTCAAAGACTTCTACACTACATTTAGTTCCTATGGCCTGACCGTTGTGCCTTTATTTGTCTTCATGGGCCAAATCCTTTTCTACTCGGGCATCAGCCGGAAACTCTACGATGCCGCTTACGTTTGGTTGGGCCATTATAAGGGGGGGCTTGCCATGGCAACGATTGGTGCCTGCGCTTGCTTTTCAGCTATTTGTGGCTCAACAAATGCGACGGCTGCCACCATGGCAACGGTTGCCCTGCCTGAGATGAAAAGGTTCAAATACCATGACGAACTTGCAACCGGAGTCGTGGCAGCCGGAGGAAGTCTGGGCATTCTTATCCCCCCTAGTGTGATTTTTATCATCTACGGCATCATGACCGAACAATCCATTGGAAAGCTCTTTATGGCAGGAATCCTTCCCGGGATCCTTCTCGCCATGCTCTTCGTCCTTACCATCTATATCTGGGTTTCAATAAAACCGGAAACGGCACCCCTTATAGAAAAGCAGAGTTTCAGAAAAAGGATTCTGTCCCTGGCCGGGCTTACTGAAGTGATCATCTTATTTGTCTTGGTGATGGGCGGCCTTTTTCTCGGTATCTTCACCCCGACCGAGGCGGGTGCGGTCGGGGCCTTTGGGGGATTGGTCATTCCTCTTATAAGGCGGCAGCTCTCCTGGCAAGGATTCTTAATGGCCCTCTATTCATCAACACGAACCACCTGTATGATTCTTATGATCGTCTCAGGAGCCACGGTTTTCGGCCACTTCCTGGCGGTTACAACCATTCCTATCACCCTGTCCGCCTGGGTTGTCGGCCTTCCCTTCCCCGCCTGGGGTACCATGATCGTCGTCATGTTCTTTTTTCTCATCGGGGGTTGTTTTATGGATGCCCTGGGGATGATTTTACTTACCATCCCCATATTCTTCCCGGTCGCCGTTGCCCTCGGCTATGACCCCATATGGTTCGGCGTCGTCATAGTGCTTGTAACAGAACTGGGTGTTATTACTCCCCCAGTAGGGATAAATGTGTATGTGGTCAGCGGGATTGCCAGAAACGTACCTCTGGAAACTATCTTCAAGGGCACCCTGCCCTTTGTTCTGGCCTTGCTCGCCTACGTGATCATTATGGTCTTTTTCCCACAAATCGCCCTGTTTCTGCCGAGCTTTGCGGCCTATTGATTTCTTATTTTTGCTTGTTCACCACAATAATCTAACTCCATGACATGAAAAATCCTAAACAAAGAAAGGAGGATTTTGATCCAGGCTCATTCTAACTTCTAACAGAGAAGGAGGATTTAACATGGGAAAAAAGTTTTTTTATACTGTGGCAACGCTGACTTTCTTTTTGGCAACCTTTGCATTCATGGCAATTTCCGTCACCGCAGTCCAAGCGAAAACCTATAATTTCACTTACAGCACATTCTTTCCCCCCACCCACATCCAAACAAAGGTCCCCGAGGCCTGGGCGAAAGAGATCGAAAACCGTTCAAATGGGCAAATCAAGATAAAGATATTCACAAGCGGCTCCCTGACCCCGGCACCACAAATATATGATGGTGTGGTTAAGGGGATCTCTGATTTCGGTCTGTCGGTTTTTGCCTATTCTCCGGGACGGTTCCCCGTGATGGCGGCCATTGACAATCCCTTGGGCTATCCTAACGCCTTTGTCCCGACAAGGGCCATCAATGAGCTATATCAAAAAATGATGCCGAAGGAACTGAGCGATGTCCATGTGTGCTACCTCTTTGCCCATGGTCCCGGACTGCTCCATACGGCTGGAAAACCGGTGCATAAGTTGGATGATGTCAAAGGTCTGAAGATACGGTCGACCGGTACCAGTCAGTTAATCGTCAGGGCACTTGGAGGGGTGCCGGTGGCCATGTCGCAAGGCGAAACCTACGATGCCCTCAAAAAAAATATTGTTGACGGGACACTTGTTCCAATCGAAGCCCTGGAAGGTTTCAAACAAGCCGAGGTGCTCAAGTATACGACACTCACCTATAGTTCTTCCTATAGTCAAGGGTTTTTTGTGACGATGAATCTCAAGAAATGGAATGCCCTTCCGAAAGACCTACAGATGATTATAACCGATGTGAGCAAGGAATACGAGGAGATCACGGCCAAGGCGTGGGGTGACAGCGATGAATCGGGCCGCAAATTCGCTTCAAAGCTCGGTCAAAAATTCATAACGCTCTCAGACGAGGAAGCTGGCAAATTCAGGGAAGCGGTGAAGCCTGTGTTTGCGGAGTACATCAAGAACTCGAACAAGAAGGGCATTGACGGAAAGGCTGTCCTCAATATGGTAAAAGAAATGGTTGAAAAATACAGCAAGCTATACCAATAAAATTGTTGTTCTTTAATGTCGACAACAACTTGTTTTAGCCACATGATCCAGGAAGTTTTTCAGAAGAATTAACATCTCCTATGAAACCGCCTTCGCATACCCATGATGTTCCAATAGGCGAAAATAGAAACAGTGCTTCAAAAACTTTCAAGAAGGTTTCTTTATGGTAAAAGAATTCTTACTCAAGGAGTTATGCCGCTATCAGACGGGTACATTGGCTGATATCATTTATCGAAACGCCCTCCTGCATGCAGACGATGAGGCGTTCATTTACGGGCATCAGAGCGTATCCTTCTCCCGGTACAACCTGCGGGTCAACAGTCTCATCCAAGCCCTTCAGACCATGGGCGTGAAAAAGGGCGAGGTCCTGGGTCTGGCGGCGTGGAATTGTCTGGAGTACATGGATGTTGTGGGCGCTGCCATGAAGGGGGGGTTCATCGTTTCACCCTATAATCCGAAGCTCTCAAAAGACGAATTGGGGGATCTCATCAATTATTCAGAGGCCACCACTCTGTTTGTGGGACCTGAGCTCATAGACATTGTCTATCGACTCCGAACGAAAAACCTGCTGCCCAAGGTCAAATATTATATCTCGCTCGAGGGCAGGGCACCAGAGTTTGTTTGTAACCAAGAGCTGATTGCAAACAGATCCCGGGAGCCGGATGTGCAAATTATGGAGGATGATCCCTATATCATCTTTTTTACCAGCGGCACCACCGGAAACCCCAAGGGTGCAGTCTACACGCACCGGCGCCGGATGGAAAATTATCGCCTGAAATGTCTGGAGATGGCCGTCGAACAGGGCAGCAGACATCTCGTCATTATTCCATTGTTTCACACCGGAGGGGACAGCCACGCGTGGATCATATTTTACGTGGGCGGATGCAATGTGATTCTCAGGGACCGATCATTCAACCCTTGTACCGCCATGCAGGCGATCCAGGATTACAAGCTCACCGATGTCCACATGGTCCCGACACAACTCGTGGCCATGGTGAACCAACCCGACATCGAGAAGTATGACTTGAGGAGCTTGAAACGGATATTCTATGCCGGTTCGCCCATGCCTGCCGAGGTGTTACGGAAGGCACTGAAAATATTTGGCTCGGTGTTCTCGCAGGGCTACGGTCTGACCGAGTCAGGACCCATGACATGCGGCATGTACCCTCGGGACTATTTGGTTCTTGATCGGCCTGTAAATGACCAGAAGGTCTTGAAATCCGTGGGACAGCCTTGCACCGGGTGCCATGTAAGGATCGTGGACGAAAAAAACAGTGATGTGCAGGCCGGCATACCAGGAGAGATCATCATTCGGCACAAATCCATCATGCAGGAATACTGGAAAAGGCCCGTAGAGACCTCTGATGCCATTGTGGAAGGGTGGCTTCACACCGGAGACCTCGGTTATTACGACGAGAGGGGTTTTGTATATATAGTCGACCGAAAAAAGGATCTGATCATTACCGGCGGCGAAAACGTCTTCCCGAGGGAGATCGAAGAGGTGTTGTACCGCCACCCCGCTATAGCGGAAGCGGCTGTCATCGGAATTCCTGACCCGATGTGGGTTGAGAAGGTCCACGCGGTGGTCACCTTGAAAGAAGGCACCACAACCACAGCGGATGAGCTCATCACATTTTGCAAGGAAAACCTGGCTCGGTATAAGGCACCCAAGTCCGTGGAGTTCGTTGATGTCCTTCCGAAGAACCCGCAAGGCAAGATATTAAAGCGGGAACTCCGAGAACCTTACTGGAAAGAACCTCAGTAAGTAAAAATTCATTCCGCGAAGGTTTGGGCACCAGAAAAATTTACGTGCGGACAGACCAGGAACTCGAAAAACGAAATCATGGATATTTACCAATCACCGGCTGTCCAAGGGAAAACTCACTCATGCCCAAACTGCGTTTCCGGATGGGCACTAACTACCATTGATAGGTGTTTGGAAAATGATGCGTTAAGGACGCCCGGAACTTCAAAAAGGTAGTCAGACCAAAACTAATCATCCCTGCCGAAAAAACCGACATGGAAGAATAGTTACGCCCCAGTCGTCCTTCAACACATCATTTTCCCTACAAGCCCCTGAAACAGGGCATTCCGCATGAATCTCGAGGGATCAATCACTCCAATTGAGAGGTCACATCATCCCGGCACTTCAACTACTGAGATTACTTAGATTTCATCCATAAATGGTCCTTTTCCGCTATTTAGGCGCCAACTTGCAAAATTGTCCTTGAACTAACGAAAAAATGCACAATTTTGAAACCGGCAACCCGCTGCGCAGCAGTGGGACTGCGTCACCCGAAGCGTGCGAAAGATTGAAAACCCACTCATGCCCAAACTGCGTTCCCGGATGGGCACTACTTAGCTTCAAAGTATATTTGTTTTGGATATCAATTATGTTTTCAAATTCTATGCCAAAAAAAATAAGGCAGGAGGATTTAAGAGTTTTCAAGCAAGAGAACATGTATCTTTTCGTATCTCCCTTATTTTTTTTAATTTTTTTATTTGCCTAAAATAAAGGAATACCATCTCTAGGGATCAAAGCCCGAAACCGGCACGCACAGCAAAGATAAAAAGACAATAAATGCACAAAAAATTGTGCATTTTCAGTATACTTTTTATTTTTTCATGATTTAATTTGATTTTTGAAAATAATCTGTTGGTATATTTTTTTATGCAACAGCAGGTCACCCTTTAAAGAACCTGACAAATAAAAGACTCCCCAGCATTAAAAAAAACACGAGCGTTTTTTTGACATTTCGTTCGCTTTTACGACTTCCCACTGCGCTGAAATTCTTTCGCTACCATAGATAAAATGACCCGGTTGATGTCTCTGAGCCCTTTAATGTTTATCAGATCCTTGCAAGAAGTTGCAGGAACAGGTAGAGTGCCCTAGAATATTTTGTACCTTCTTCGGCAACAGGTTAACCGCTTTTAAACGCTCAGACTTTCATCAATCCCATTGAAAGAGAGTACGACATGGATTTGCTGAATGGGCTTTTGTATAATCTCCGAGGCCTTCAGTTTGCCGTCAAAGACGGAAAATTACTTTTCTGGGGACTGATTCGATTCCTTCTCGTGCTAATCATCATGTTCATTCTCTCCGGACTGATCCTGGCCTATCACGGGGAAATCCTGAATTTCATATGGGTGAGACCCGAGAACCGGTGGATCGTTTGGTTATGGCATTTCATTTCCTGGCTTGTTTCACTCTTTCTTGTGGGCCTGTCCACCGTTTTCTCCTACCTTGTTTCACAGATACTCTTCAGCGTCCTCATCATGGACCAAATGTCGCGCATTACCGAACTGAAGGTGACCGGCCACATAAGAGAAACCAAAGGAGTATCTCTTTTGCAAAACTTTTTTCATCTCATCAAGCAGGAAATTCCAAGGGCAATCTTCCCCATCATCTTTTCATTGCTTATCATGGTCCTCGGCTGGGTCATCACCTTCCTCGGACCCTTCATGGTCTTTTTTTCCTCAGCCTTGGCCATTGTTTTTCTTTCGTGGGATAATACGGATCTTATTCCGGCAAGGCGCCTCGTCCCGTTCAAAGAAAGATGGATCTTCCTCATGAGGAGGATACTTTTCCATCTGGGATTTGGCCTGCCCTTCTTAGTGCCGGTGTTGAATCTTGTTTTCCTGTCTTTCGCTCCAGTTGGAGCCACCCTTTACTACCTGGACAAACATGATGACCAAAAACCGAAAACACCACCCGCTTCGAAATCCCAAGCCACCTGAGTTTCCAGTAAAAACAGGGAAGACTCTCTGGGCTTCACCCTTTAGGGCATTTTTGGTTCTCTGTTTTTACAGCCCTGCACCAGTGTTTTTTTTTCTTTTCCTGCTTCTTGGCTGCTCTAGAAATAACATAAAACCCGAAACCCTGCCGGCACCGACCTGGACCTGCAGCAGGAAGGCTGATGAAGCATTAAAACATGGAGCCTGCGAGAACGCCATCAGGCTACACCAAAAATTACTGAAAGACCAACCTGGCAATGCTCTCGCCCTTTACCACCTGGGCTACGCTTACGGAAAAAAGGGAGAGCCCGAAAAGGAGGTGGTTTTTTATGAGAAATCCGTTTTCCTCAATTTCGAAAATACCGCTATCTTCTTCAACCTTGGGATGGCCCTGGGAGAAATCGGACAAGTTGAAAGATCGCTTCTGATGTTCAAAAGGGGGTTGGGATTGGATCCCTCAAACGTGGACATCCTATTCGGAATCGCGTTGGCCCATCAGAAGAACGGGGCATTTAATGAAGCACAAGAATCATTTCTTGAGGTTATAAAGCTGGATCCAAAGCAACTGGATGCCAGGCTTTTTTTGTCCCAGCTCTATTTCGAGGAAGGGTTGAAACAAGAAGCGCTTGAGCAATTGCGAAAGATACTTGAGATCGACCCGGATCATGAAGGGGCACGTAGGATACTGCATGATCTTGAAATACGATAACTGCAAGTAAACTTGCAAAAAACAGAAATAATTGACCATAGAGGCACCAGAATCCTAAAAAGGGGCGGGTTAATCCCTGATTTTTGCATTGGATAACCTCGTGAGGTGTGAAAACTCCAAGGTAAAAGCCCCCCTGCATCCATTTCAAACGCCCGCCCCCCAGGAGATCACATGACGAGCCATAGCATTCTGGTTGTAGATGACGACCCTTTAAGCAGGGATCTTCTAAAGGAAGTCTTCTCTCGAAAAAAATATGTTCTGTTTTCTGCGGCATCCGCCGCAGAAGCCCTCGGGATATTGGCCGGTCATGAGGTGGACGTGGTTGTCTCGAATGAAAATATAATTGAAAGATAATATCCGAGTATTATAAAAGTCAAAAAGAATACCCGGGTGAAATTGTCTTTGAAGGTGACTGAAACGAGGAGAAATTCAATGTTCTCCTTAAGAAGATTCAATCAACCCAATGATACAGGAGAAGCCAGATGGAAGATGCATTACAATGTGAAATTTCCGGGGGCATTGCCACGCTTTCCCTCAATCGGCCCAAGACCTTTAATGCCTTTAATATCGAGATCATAGGTCCTCTCAAGGAAAGACTGGTTTCAATCACCAAAGACGCCGATATCATAGGCGTGGTGCTCACCGGGAAGGGTAAGGCCTTTAGTGCGGGGGGAGACCTGAGATGGCTTTCCGAGTATGGAAAGACCCGAGGTGAGGCCTTCCATGTGCTTGCCGCCGAATATCACCAAGCCATTCTCGAAATCAGACGCATGCCCAAGCCTGTTGTTGCGGCCATAAGGGGACTGGCGGCCGGAGGCGGATTTTCCCTGGCCCTCGCGTGCGATTTCAGGGTCATGGAGGCATCGGCTGTTCTGTTGCAGGGGTATACGACCAACGGCCTGAGTATTGACGGTGGGGGCACCTTTATGCTTCCCCGACTGGTAGGAATGGCCAAAGCCATGGAAATCGCTGTGTTTGATCGTCCGATCTCTGCCGATCAGGCCCTTTCCTGGGGACTTGCAACCGAAGTGACCGACGATGGTAAATCGCTTGAGCGAGCGATAGGAATGATCAGGGAAATCATCAAGCGCCCCCTGACCTCATTTGCCGCATCCAAAAGGCTCATCAGCGAGGCCTTCCATACTTCTCTGGAGACCGAGCTAGAAAAAGAAAGGGAATACCTGGCCCAGTGTGCGGAGCACCCCAACGGAAGAGAGGGAATGGCGGCATTTCTGGAAAAAAGAAAAGGGCGATTCAACCTTTAGATCAAAGAAGGGATTGAAAAGATGAAGAGGTGGAAGCCCCGTTTATCCACAAAAAGGCATGCCGACTCGATTTGGGGACGACCAAGAACACGACATTCCGTATTTTTGATCTGGAGATACCAATAAATGGATTGTCGGAGGAACTCCCTGTCTCAAGTTGAGAAAGCCTCCTGCCGATAGAAATGTCAGTTGGTCTTCAGGCCTTTCGTGACCTGATGCTCACAACGATTATCCAAAAAAGGATCAAGCTAGGTGGGAGGATACAAATCATGGAAAGCATGACCACAAATGAAAACCTTCTTTCTCAGGACGACGTAGACGCCATTCTGTCTCAATCCGGGCTAGAAGGGAGTTATGCAGAAAAAGACGATACCCCTTCCCCCTCACCGGAAAAGAAGGCCGTTGCCACTAAGCCAAGAACTCAGGAAGAAGCCCGGACCCTTTCTTACAAACTCTACGACAAAGCCTTTCTTGAAAGGGAGAAGGGTGTCTCGGTAATCTGGAACGCGGCCGAAATCATGCCCATGGAATCCGGCCTCAACATCAAGATACAGGGGAAAGATTACCTCACGCTTGGGGTCCTGAACGAAAGGCATATCATCATTGGCTGCACCGGTTAGACAGGAACAATCAGAGATTTTTCAACCCCTCTCCCACTATCGTACCGCCCTTTCAAAAGCGAAAAAACCCCCTGACCTCTTAAAAAGTCTCAGGGGGTTTTGGGGAGTAGGATCCGCAGCGCGTGATGCTATGGGGGTATTCACTTACTGCCCTATGAGATGAATCTGAAAAACGTCTCGCAGCGTTTCAAACCAGACAATTTCTCATAAATGGATCCTTGTGTGAGATTCGTCAACTAAGGTTCAATCGACATCCTTCTGCTTTCAATCTGAATGCAAAAAGCGTACCGAAGAGAGAGACTTTCACGACAGATCAACAATCTGAATTTACTATACTTTAAGTACGTGGGCACATAATGCAACAGTATTGATTTCAAGCGAGCTGTCAGTAATTTTTACAATCCGTAAAAAACATTTCGAGCAATGCTCATCCAGACCCTTTCAGATAATGCCGATCCAAAACACCGTGGATCACAGGAAGAGTTCCGAGATCCGGGGGCACAAAGTCGAAAACGACATCAAGGAATTTCATGACAATCCGGAAAGTCGCTCCCCACAAAACTTCATGTCTTTCCTCACGCTTGAACAAAAAACACGGCACTTCATGAATTTTTTTGTGCATGGGGTGCTCGGGCGCGGTATCGTATCGAAGGCGATAACATCGATAATTGTCAGGAACCAGTAAATCCCTCAGGGGAACATACAGGACGCTTTCCACCTCCCGGTTGGTATAAAAATGCTTCTGACGGTTAATCCATCCGACCATAGGATAAATGACGCGCCTAAAAATGCGAAGATTCTGCGGGGGAAGCGGGCCGAGGAACTGAACACCGAGAGGATTCAAGCGCATTTCTTCCAGACTCTCCCTGAGAGCGGTTCCAAGCACAAGGGCCATGCGCCGTGCCTCTTTGACGCGTGAACTTCGCCACCGAAACCAGTACGGCCAGCGGCCTAGAGGAAAGCAGGGAAGCTTCAAAAACAATGAAAAAAAAGCGTCCAACCCGGGCGAAATCCGGCCGCCCGGGAAGCAGAGGTCCCCGGCTTGCTTGATTTTTTGGGAACGCTTGTTGAAAATAAGACAGGGACCTGTGTGGGAGTTGTGATATGGCTGCCCCAGCGGGCAAAGTACGGCAGATGATTTTATGGAATTTGCAATACCGCCTGGAAAAAAAGGGTGAGACCGCGCGCTCTCGTAGAGCATCTTCATGATGTGGGCCTTTAGATCAGACGGATTATCCAACAGCTCTTTCATCGTATACAGCCTAGCTTCGAATCTCCTGCAAGATGAACACAATATAGGACACGGCGAAACAAAGCAATGTAAGGGCAATCAGTGCCATGAGATGGGGAAAAATGACCACCATGCTCTGCCCGAGGTGTAGAGGGCTCTGAAAACGTGAGGCAGACAGCTTCTCCATAGGTCCCATTCTAAAAAGAGCCAGGGTACTTGTGGTATTCATCGTCGGATCGACAATGGTTGCCGAGGCTTGAGAATAGAGAGCCATAGGCGTAAAAAGCGTCACCGTTTCTTTTACTTGGGTGTGTCTGATGATATTTTCCCTTTCACCTCCCCGGGCGCCATCCAGGGGGGCCACACTGTTGGCAAGCACCCCTGCCCCCATAGATACGAAAAAGGAAAGAAAAATCCACAGTGCAACCGAGGCAAGGGCTGAGGTGGCAATGCTCCTGAAAAGAATTGAGAAGAGGATGGCGACCCCCATCCAGAAAGAAATATAGAAGATGCTGATCAGGACATAAACGGCCAGCCGACAAATTTCTTCAATACCTGGGACGATACCCAATAAAGCAAGACCGAACCCGGAGATCACCAGGACAATGGAAACCAGCATAATCGCAATGGTGGTCACGCCGGCAAAAAATTTTCCATTAATGACGACATCGCGAAAAATAGGCTGAGAAATCAATTTGATCAGGGTACCGTCCGACCTCTCCCTGTTGATGGCATCAAAGCCCAGCACCACGCCGATCAGGGGACCGAAAAAAGACACGAACTGCACCATGGAAAAAAGTGCAACGTTCGTATTGAAAAGCATGAGGAAAACAAATTTAGGTTTGGCCACACCTTCCAGGTTTTCTTTAAGGCTGACTCCGGCCATATAACTGGTGATGAAACTGACCATGGCAATCAGAGCAAAGAGTATGACAAACCGGTAACTACTGAAATGATCGGCCAATTCCTTTCTATAGATAGCGATAAGGCCTCGCATGATCAGACCTCCCGAAAATATTTCATATAAATCTGTTCCAGGGTGTAGGTTTCATCTCCCACTCCGAATTTATCCCGGGCAAGGGCCTCGATACTGTCTTGAGCGACCATTCTACCGCCGATCATAATCCCGACCCGATTAGATATTTTTTGCACTTGGTAAAGATCGTGCGAGGACAAAAGCACCGTCATATTTCTTTCCCGGTTCAACCCCTCGATCAATTCGATGAGCCGCAGGGCCCCATCGGGATCCAATCCGAGTGTTGGCTCATCAAGGAAGAGGACCTTCGGGTCCTTGACGAGGACTTCGGCAATGCCCAGGCGCTGCTTCATCCCCCTGGAAAAAGTTCCAACCTTTTGCCTTGAAACATCCTTCGAAAGACCAACGACACGCAGGGCTTCCAGGCTCTTGTCCCGGGCCTCTTCTCTCTCCATGCCGTTTAGATCCCCCACATATTCCAGGCTTTCCAGGGCGTCCATATCCCCATAAAACCCTACATTTTCAGACAGATAACCAACAATCTGCTTAACCTCTCTGGGGCTGCGCAAAGGGTCCAGCCCGTAGATCGATACACTGCCTTCGGAAGGTTCGCTCAGGCCCAGCAACATGAGCAGGGTGGTGGTCTTGCCCGCACCATTCGGACCGAGAAAGCCGAAGATCTCCCCCTCGATAACGCTAAAGTTGAGGTGATCCACGACGGTCTGCTGATGATAGTGCTTTGTCAACCCAAAGGTCTCGATAATTGCATTGCCGCCCATGTCAGCGCCTTCCCATCCTGACAAACAAAAACACAAGCCCCGCAATGACCAAAACAATGA
>CAZXWJ010000083.1:0-16174 GCA_964644375.1 uncultured Desulfobacteraceae bacterium
GTATCCCGCGCGGCGAGCAAGCAGGGTGAATGCTTCATCCAACACAAAATTGCTCGTTACACATGTATCGCTTTTTTTTCGTATTGAGTGCCAGAAAGCACGGGCCTGGTCATGGCATTGATCCTTTGAGAGGTGACGGGCCAGAAACGGCCCGGTATCAATATAGATCATGGCTAATCACCATATAAGTATTTGTCATGATTTTGTGCCAGATCAGCCTCTATGTCGCCTTTATATACGGCGTTGTCATCTAAAAGCGAATCACCAAGTGTACCAGCGGCATTGGACTTCAAGGCCTTTTCAAGGGCCTCCCGGATGAACGCCCCCAGGGATAACCCCTCCGAGTTCGCCCGTCTCTCAGCGCGGATTTTCAAGTCTTGAGGTATCATAACGGTTGTACGCTTCATAATTCCCTCCTTATCTCTCATCTTTGTGGTGTATACATATTAACGCCGCCATAACTAAATGTCAAGGTAGGGGTGGAGATGGCAAAGAAAAGGGAATAATGGAATATGGGAACGAAGGAGACAAGATACATGCAAGGGGCAATGGCCTTCGAGACGTAGAGTTGCTTTTTATCCTGCCGTTAGTGTGTAAACTTTTGCAATGTAATTAAATAAATATGCCCTAATTTAACGAATTTTTACACACTTTCTGTTCTTTTTTGATTGCGGCCGTGAAAAGCAGTTTAACGTAACACCTTCAATTTACTGGGATATTGCAAAGTTTTCTGGACATGAATGTATGGTATGTGTTTTGATTTATAGATAAAGACTGAAATTGTATTTCGTTTGAGCTGATAACATAATGAGACTTTCGATTCCTTTTCAGGTGGGTTTGAGTGGAGCGGGCGATTAAAAATCTGATCATATGGCGCAAACTGAAAATCACAAAACCAGTATGATACCCGGATGGGTCTCATGAAACCCAAAGGGGCGGAGCCTTTCCGATCGATGGAACCCTGGACTAAAGCTGCGAAAACGCACCCAGGGCCTAGCAACTGGCGTTCGTTTTAAGCAAGAGCGCCTTTCTCTTTTTGATCACCCCTTCATGTCCTTCATGGTGAATAATGCGGTAAAAAATGAAAGGTCAAAGGCTTAAAAAGATGTCTCCCGCAGAGGCGCAGAGACGCAAAGAAAAGAAAAACAGAAGTTTTATTGTTTTCTCTGATGGCTCTGAGAGCTCTAGAGAGCATAGCGAACGGGCGAGAGAAAAAAAAGATATCTCACACAGAGATCACAGAGAGAAAAAATTCGGCGTCCGAATATCGAAATCCAAAACAAATTCAAAATTCAAATATGCCAAATGGCCTCTTTCGGCTATATTTACTTCTCTTTCCCCTTTGAGCCTTCAGCTTTCAGCTTTGAGCTATCTTTACGCTTCCCCCTTTGAGCTTTGAGCTTTCAGCTTTCAGCCTTGAGCTTTCCCCCTTCCCCCTTCCCCCTTTAACCTTTAATCTTTAACCTTTTTCCTCTCACCTCTAACCTTTCCCCTAAATCCATGATTCGAATTTTTCGCCAATACATATCCCCCCGAAAAGCCCTGTTCCTTATCGGTGAGGGGGTATTGATATTTTTTGCCGTATCCATTGGCACCTATCTCGTTCTTGAAAGGTGGATCGATTTTGGCCATATGCTCTATGTACAGTGGCCGAAAATCTTACTTGTCACGGTTGTCACGCAAATGAGCCTCTACTTGAACGATCTGTATGAATTCAAGAAAGACGAGAGTCGGATTGATCTATATTCTCGCCTTATTCGGTCGATAGGGATTACTTGCATTGTCCTTTCAGTTATATATTTCATCTGGCCGAGGGTCATGATCGGAAGGTGGATCTTTTTTGTAAGCATTATTTTCCTGGTCTTGTTTCTAATATCCTGGCGTATCCTTTATAACCTCACGATTAACAGGCGCCTGCTTTCGGAAAAGGCGATCCTGGTCGGCGATGGAGAACTGGCAAAGGATTTAATAAATGAGACAAAACACCAAAGGGATTTTAGCTATGACATAAGGGCGATCGTGGGGCTTAAGAACGGAGGAAACCCGCAAAATCAATTTGAAAATATCCCGGTTCGATATGGATTTAAAGATTTATGCGCTTTTGCAACGGTCAACGGTATTTCGAGCATCATCGTGGCGCTTGACGAAAAACGACAAATCATGCCCTATAAGGAGCTCCTTGATTGTAAAGTAAGGGGATTGTCTATCATTGATGGAGCAAGCTTTTATGAAAGAATAACCGGAAAGCTCCTTGCCGAAAAGATCAATCCGAGCTGGCTGGTATTCTCCGATGGATTTAGAAAGTCCAGAACGACAAAAATTTTTAAAAGGCTTTTCGACCTCATAATGGCCACATTGATGTTGATTCTCCTGTCGCCGCTCATGCTTGTTGTGACCCTATGCATTAAGCTGGAGTCACCGGGACCGGTAGTGTTCTCGCAGAAAAGAATGGGTGAATTCGGAGATATTTTTGTCTTGCATAAATTCCGATCCATGACGTTTGATGCTGAAAAGGAAACGGGCCCCGTGTGGGCCACCGAAGAGGATCCGAGAATTACAAGGGTTGGAAAGATTATCCGGAAACTTCGAATCGATGAATTGCCGCAGTTATGGAATGTCTTCAAAGGGGAAATGAGTTATGTGGGTCCCAGACCGGAACGTCCTTTCTTCGTGGAAAAACTCAAAGAAAAGATTCCCTATTATAATGAGCGATTCACCGTGAAACCCGGCGTTACCGGGTGGGCGCAAGTGAAATATCCCTATGGCGCGACTGTGGAGGATGCTTTAGAAAAGCTGAAATATGAACTTTACTATATCAAAAACATGTCTCTTGTAATGGATATGACGGTGATATTTCATACGGTGAAAATTGTTTTGCTGGGAAGGGGGTCGAGGTGATTTAAGCTGTTAGCTGTCAGCGATCAGCTATCAGCATTCAGCTTAAAAAAGGCGAATACTCAACATGAAGAGCATGAAGGACATGAAGAATGGAATTTACTGAACTCTCAAATAAAGTGATCGGCTGTGCCATTGAAGTCCATCGAATCCTCGGTCCCGGTTTGCTTGAATCAACTTATGAACAGTGCCTGGCTCATGAGTTGAAACTGAATGGAATCAATTTTAACCTCCAGCATCCTCTTTCCGTGGAATACAAAGGTATTCGCTTGGATTGTGGATATCGTGTTGATGTCCTTGTTGAGGATGAGATCATCTTGGAATTGAAAAGTGTTGATAGCCTTTCCGGCATCCACGAGGCACAGTTGCTGACTTATATGAAGCTAGCAGACATAAATCAGGGCTTCCTTATTAATTTTAACGTAAAGCGCCTCAAGGATGGTCTGAAGAGCTTTGTTCTTTAATCCTTCACGCTCCCTACAGGGTGAAAATATGTTAAAAGGCCAAAGGTGAGCATTGAGTGCCTGTATCCAGTCGTCACTTATTTGTAATCCTAATTTATTTTTAATTATCCTTCATGTCCTTCATGCTCTTCATGGTGAATTTTTTCTTTATTGCTGTCTTCCTTCTTCTGTATCCTGCAATTTTAATTAATTCCTTCGTGGTGAAAGAAATTATGGAATTCTCTAAAAATGTTCTCAAATTCGATTGCGCCAAAGAAACCGACAAAATCGCTGATTTCATCGCCCGAACCATCAGGGTCGATATGCTCAAGAAAGGGGCGGTGGTCGGTCTGAGTGGAGGGATAGATTCAGCGGTTGTCTGTGCATTGTGTGTCCGGGCGTTCGGCCCTGAAAAGGTGCTTGGTGTCCTGTTGCCCGAGAAAGAAAGCAGTGATCGAAGCGAAGAATACGCCATGATTCATGCCAATCGGCTCGGCATCCGCACGGAAAAAAAGGACATGACGCCTGTTCTTGAGAATTTAGGTGTCTATGATAATCGGGATCAACTGGTGAGCAAAAATTTTCCAAACTTTGACCCCAAGACCTGGGCGTACAAGATCGTTTTGCCCCAGGACCTATTGGATAGTGATCGCCTGAACTTTTTTACCCTCGTTGTGCAATTGCCGGATGGAACTGAAAAAAGAAAGCGCCTCTCCCCTAAAGACTATATGGAAATCGTGGCCTCCACGAATATCAAGCAACGAACTCGAATGGTTTATCTGTATTACTTTGCTGAAAGAAACAATTATGCGGTCGTTGGGACCACGAATAGGACCGAGGGCCGCCAAGGGTTTTTCGTGAAATACGGTGATGGTGGGGTGGATCTGGAACCCTTGGGGCATCTGTATAAGACGCAGGTCTACGCACTGGCCGAGCATCTGGGTGTTCCAGGAAAAATCATTGAAAGACCCCCAAGCCCGGACACCTATACGGCAGAGGTGTCTGACACCGAGTTTTTTTTCAGCGTGCCATTTGATATCCTTGACCCCTATCTTTGGGCTGAAGAGAATAACGTGCCGGAAGAAGAAGTTCGCAGGGTTCTATCTTTGACCAAAGATCAATATAGACGGTTGAAGAAAAACGTGGAGATGAAAATCAAGGCGACCTGGCACTTTTTGCAAACCCCGCCGACTCTAAGCTTACCATGAAGAGCATGAGGAAAAGAACAATTAGCCACAGACACACACAGACTTACACAGACATTTCATTCGGCCGACCCCCGCGACAAGGCTACGCCTTTCACGGGACAAGCTGGCCGAATGAAAGGTGTCATCGCTTCGCGAGAAGAGATGTTACAGGATCCGCGTGCTTAGACATTAACGGTCTGATCTGGAAATGTAGTGGGTGTCGCAGCGATCAAGTATCCCTGGCCGAAGGCCATGAGGGATTTTTCCCGGCGAAGTCCGCCGGGAAAAAAGCTTTTTAGTCTGTGTGCGTCTGTGTGTGTTGAGAGAGCGGAGCGAACCCCGCTGGGCGGGACAGGCGCGCGGCCAATATAAGCGAACCCCGCAAAGCGGGGCAGGCGCGCGGCTAATAGACAGGCGCACGGCAAATATCGCTTGCTCCACCAACCACTGACTACTGGCTGACTACAAATTACAGCCAACCACGAACAGCAAACTAGTGACAACAAACCCACAGAAAAACGAAGAATAGAATATGGCTACACATAGAGTTGGAACAGAATTGAATATCTGCACGCGGTGCATCCTTCCCGAGACATTCCCCGGCATACAGTTCGACAAAGACGGCGTGTGCAACCACTGCCACCGCGAAGAAAAAAAAATACAAAGAGCCCTGAAAAAAAAGGCTGAATATCGGAACAAACTTGATCAACTGGTAAACGAGGTCAAAGGCAAGGCACCTGTCTACGATGCCATTGTCGCCTATAGCGGAGGAAAAGATTCCAGCTATACCATGAAAATTCTGCGAGACGAATATGATCTTCGGCTGTTGGGTATGACATTCGACAATCATTTCATCTCGCCTGCCGCCCGGGAAAACATGAATAAGGTAACAAATGCATTGCAGGTGGATCTATTAATCTTCAAACCGTCATGGCCTGTTATCAAAAGAATGTTTTGTTGCACAGCCAATGAGGATATATTTTCCAGGGCCACTCTCTTACGCGCAAGCGCTGTTTGTACGGCATGTATCGGAATGGTCAAAAGCCTGGTTCTAAAAACCGGCCTGGAAATGGACATCCCTCTGGTGGGTTTCGGGTGGTCGCCGGGTCAGGCCCCTATTCAGTCCGCAATCATGAAGACCAACCCTGCGCTTGTTCGTCAGAATCAGGGTGCATTAAAGAGAGCCTTTCCGGGTGATATTATCGAAAAATTGCAAGGGTATTTCATTCCGGAGACCTATTATGAAACCTACAAACACCGTTTTCCGCACAACATCCATCCGTTGGCCTTCTTCGATTACGATGAAGATCATATAAAGCGCGAGTTGGATCAATTGGGATGGCGGATTCCATCCGATACGGATACCAACTCGACCAATTGTCTGCTCAATGCCTTTGCAAACCAGTGCCATATTCAGCGACACCACTTTCATCCCTATGTCTGGGAAATTGCCAACATGGTCAGGCAGGGTATTATGAGCCGCGAAGAGGGGATTGAAAAAATTTATTCTGATCAGAACCAGGAGATGGTCGAGTACGCCAGGAACAAGCTGGAGTTATAGCCACTTGGGTTCAAAGTTCAAATGTTCACGGTTCAGGGTTAGGGTAAAAAACTGAAAGCTGAAAGCTCAAAGCTGAAAGCTCAAAGGGAGGAAAGCTGAAGGCTGAAAGGCCTAAACTGAGCACAGAATCCCTCGCAGTTTCCGACGCGCCAAAGCCGCTATGGCGATGATGCGAGGCGTAGGGACTCGGAGAAAAGAAAAAAATGCCTCTCACAGAGTGCACAGCCTCCGGCCCATAGGCCTACGCCCCGGTGGGAGATCACAGAAGGAAAAACCCGAAACTCGAATATCGAAATACGAAACAAATTTCAAATTCAAATATTCCAAATGGCCCCTTTCAGCTATATTTATATTTTCCCCCCTTTGAGCTTTGAACTTTCAGCTTTCAGCTATATTTACTTTTAACCTCTGAACCCTTCCCCTATAAACCCAAATCATATTACCATGAGAGGCAAGTAAATGAGTGAACTTAAAACCAAAATCAGAGCTTTTGTCGTAGAAAACTTCCTCTTCGGAGAAGACAAAGATCTGAAAGACGAAACATCGTTCCTGGATGAGGGAATCATCGATTCTACCGGCATCCTGGAACTTGTGAGCTATCTGGAGGAAGAGTTTGGAATTACGGTGGAGGACGAGGATCTGGTCCCGGAGAAGTTGGATTCCATCGACAATGTGGTGGGTTATCTACAGAGAAAACTATGATTAGCCACAGACCCACACAGATTGACACAGACAATTGCGTTTTGTCCGGCGAAGTCCGCCGGACAAAAAATCTCTTCAGTCTGTGGATGTCTGTGTGAGTCTGTGGCCAAATAAATCATGAAAGCAAATCATAATCTAATTCACCATTTTCTGGAACAGAGCGCCCGTCTCTACCCCAACAAGATCGCCCTCATCCACGATGATATCCGCGCCACTTACAGCGAGATCAATACCAAGGCCAACCAACTCGCCCACTACCTCATAGACCGGGGACTTCAACCCGGCGACCGCGTCGCCCTCCTTCTCGAAAACAGTCTGGAATATGTCGTCAGCTATTACGGCATCCTGAAAGCAGGCGCTGTGGCTGCCGCCCTCAGTACCGGCACCAAACCCGATGGTCTGAAATACTACCTTGGCCATTTGGAACCAAAGGTCTTAATCTCATCAAAAAAATTCGAAAGAGTCCTCAAGGCCACCGGACTCGCAGACTTTGATATCCAGTCGGTTGTTCTCAAGGCACCCAAAATGAATTGGTCATCCCACCCTTTTCCTGTATTTTCCTGGGATGATATTATCCGGGGTGATCTTACAGCGCCTCCACAATTAACAATTAACGATTCACAATTACTGAGTGTCAATCGAAAAATAGGATGCAGCCACGAAGGTGATTCCGAATCAGAGATGAATGGTTTTCTGCAAGGTCAAGGAAGTCAAGAGGCTCAGCGGAGGCGTACGAATAGTACGTCGCACAAGGAACCTCGCAGACTGACGCAGAGATTGCTGGAAAGAAACATTTCTGAACGGGATCTAGCGGCCATCGTCTACACTTCAGGCTCAACCGGCAAACCCAAAGGCGTCATGCTCTCCCATTGGAACATTGCTTCAAACACGCACTCCATCTGTCAATACATGCACCTCACAGAAAAAGACATCCAGATGGTGGTCCTCCCCTTTTTTTACGTTATGGGAAAGTCCCTTCTAAATACACATTTTGCTGTCGGCGGAACCGTGGTGATCAACAATAAGTTCGCTTTCCCTGCTGCGATGATTAATCAGATGGTCGAAGAAAAGGTCACCGGCTTTTCCGGTGTCCCTTCCACTTATGCCTATCTCCTTTATCGATCACCCTTGGCAAAGCTCCGTGCCAAATTGGGATCACTCCGCTATTGCTCCCAGGCAGGCGGACACATGTCGACCAAGATTAAACAGGAACTCAGAAAGGTCCTGCCCGAGCATACTGAAATTTATATCATGTACGGCGCCACCGAGGCGTCCGCAAGACTGACTTACCTTGAACCCGAGGCCTTTCATCGAAAGATGGATTCTATCGGAAAACCCATTCCTGGCGTCGGGATGAGAGTGACGGGACCTGATGGAGAGGAATTGCCCACAGGGCAGACCGGTGAACTGGTGGGCCATGGACCAAACGTCATGCTGGGCTATTGGGGGGATGAAGAAGCCTCCTCCAAGGTCCTGGACAAAGACGGCTACCATACCGGGGATATCGGGTACCAGGATGAAGACGGCTATTTTTATGTCATTGGAAGGGGCGACAACCTTTTAAAGGTCGGAGGGCATCGGATAAATCCCCGGGAGATCGAGGAAGCCCTCATGGATACAGGGCTTGTCATAGAAGTCGCTGTCCTTTGTGTTCCCGATATCATTTTGGGTAATAAACTGGTTGCGCTTGCATGCACGAAAAATGGAGATTGCAACGAAAATATGATTTTGAGGCAATGCGTATCAAAATTGCCCAGTTACAAGCTCCCCAGCAAAATGAAGTTGGTTCGATCGCTGCCAAAAAATTCAAACGGTAAAATTGATCTTGCCAAATGCTTGCAATTAGCCTCAGAACCCAGGGAAATTGGGTTAAGAAGAGCATGATCACGTCCTTGGAAATTCAATCCCTTATGCCTGCCTTGTTCCGCAGGGGGGGGACGCTTCGGGCTCAGGCTGGCACCCATGCGTTTGGCAGGTCGCCCAAACGATGGTTTTGAATGTCTGCGTCGGTCCGTGTGGGCTTGCCCGCTACCCTGATACGTATAAATCTCTGAAGGGTCTGTGGTAAGATATTATGAACCCAATTAAAACAAGCAAGCCAACGACCATTCAGCCGGTGAAACTCAGCGTGGGTGGAAACGAAGCGGATTTCTCTGAGGCAACAATTCCTTCTATCCTTCTAACTATCGACGTCGAAGACTGGTTCCAGGTAGAAAATTTCAAGGCATATATCCCGTTTTCATCTTGGCCAAAGCGTGAACTCCGAGTGGAAAAAAACACCCACCGCTTGCTTGATCTGTTCGATTCAATTGCAGTAAATAGAAGCGGTCAGCGATCAGCGGTCAGCGATCAGCCAGATAACGCAGTAAGCCAAATAGATAATGACGACGGACAACCGACAGAGGACAACGGAGAGCACAAAAAAGTGCGTTGCACCTTTTTCGTCCTCGGCTGGCTTGCCGAGCGTCTTCCTCATTTGGTCCGTGAAATTCATGACAGAGGCCACGAAGTGGCTTCCCATGGGTATAATCACACCCTTTGCAATCAACAATCACATGAAGTCCTAATGAATGATCTTGTAAATAGCAAAATTCTTCTGGAAGATATCATCGGAAGTCAGGTGTTTGGGTACCGCGCCCCAAGCTTTTCAATGAGTGACCGGATATTGAAGGTTATCCAAGAGTGTGGTTACCTGTATGATTCAAGTTATAATTCCTTCGGCATGAATCAAAGGTATGGAAGGGTCACGATGTCTGATGTGTCAAAAAAGGGAATCGCCTATCAAGTCTCAGGGAATTTTTTTGAACTTCCCATTAGTAATTTAACATTAATAATGAAAAATTTGGAATTGCCTTGGGGCGGTGGGGGCTACTTTCGACTTATTCCTCTGTTTCTTTTTGTTCCGGGTGTGAGAGCTATATTTGAAAAAGATAGAGCGTATGTTTTCTATTTGCACCCTTGGGAGATCGATCCGGAACAACCAAGAGTTAATAACGCTGGTATTTGTTTGAAATTCAGGCACTATGTAAATCTGGCTAGAACGTATGTGAAACAAAAAAGGCTAATTGAACGGTTTTCTGATTGTCGTTTTAATACGTGCAGTGAGTACATTGCTAAAGTAGGTGAAATGAATCCACCAAAGGAAGGACCTCTCCGAGGATGCATGCCGGCGTGACCCGTTGCGTCGGAGAGTCGATAATTGAAAGTTTGGGTCCTCTGCGGAACGACAGTACCATGAGCGTAGAAATTAGATTGATGCAGGCCTCAGATGCCAATAAATGGGATACATATGTCAATGGCCACCTAAACAGGACCGTCTATCATTTGTCAGGTTGGAAGGATGTGATCGAAAAGACTTATGGCCATAAAACTTACTATCTTCTGGCTTTGCGGCCCAGTCAACATTTTTCGGCAAGCGACAATAAGCCGACAGAGGTCTATGCGGTGGATTCCGGTCGAGTGGTTGGAATTCTTCCTTTAATACATTTGAAACATTTCCTGTTCGGCAACAGCCTCATCTCACTTCCCTTTTTCGACATGGGTGGCATCTTGGCCGATGATTGTGAAACGGAAAAGGCATTGTTATTGGAAGCGGTCAAACTTGGTCAAAACCTTAACGTGACCTGCATAGAACTGCGCCACCTGAAACCGCTTTCGTTTATTGAGGGAAATTCGGAGGTTTCAGTTCAAGGTGCAGAGGGGATTCGTCATGCCGATAAACCATCATCAATAAAATGCCTTACACGCTCGCACAAGGTGCGTATGATAATAAGGCTGCCTGAGTCTTCTGCCGTTCTGATGAAATCATTCAAGTCAAAGTTAAGGAGTCAGATAAGAAAACCTCTTAAAGAAGGCTTGGAAGTCCGAATCGCCGGACTTGAAGCACTAGAAGAGTTCTATGAGGTTTTTTCAGTAAATATGAGAGATCTGGGCTCACCCGTCCATTCAAAGCGGCTTATGGAAAATGTTATCCTGGAGTTTGGTAACGCAACCAAGATTATTATGGTTTACAAAGATCATGAGCCGGTGGCCTGTAGTCTGATAATCGGGTTCAAAGATACACTGGAGAACCCCTGGGCTTCATCGCTTCGAGAGTATAGCCGGATAAGTCCGAACATGCTTCTTTACTGGACTATGCTCGAATATGGCTGTCAGAATGGATATTCATATTTTGATTTTGGGCGGTCCTCTAGGGGGAAAGGTACGTTTAAATTCAAAGAACAATGGGGCGCCAAACCGACTACATTCAATTGGCATTACATCTATCTAAAGGGCCTCCCCAATAGTGATGAGGTTGCTGAAAAGTCAAGATTTGATAAAGCCATCCAATATTGGCAAAAACTGCCTGTTTCAGTGACAAAGGTTATTGGACCAAGAATTCGGAAACATGTTGGTTTATGATTACGGGTAAATTCAATACAAAGATCGGTGCAGTGGGAAAATTTTTTAATGCATTGGCATGGTATCCTCCAGCCGAAGCAAGGATTCCATTTGCGACATTGATCGCCGCGATGCGAATGAGATCAATGACTTTTGAAAGGGAGTTTTCCAAATTTTCCGGCACCGAGCATTGTGTTTTTGCGAATAGCGGCAGGTCTCTTCTCACCTTGCTGTTAAGGGCACTAAAAAAAAAAGCAGACCCGAACCGCTTTGAAGTGGTCATTCCCGGTTATACCTGCTATTCCGTCGCGGCGTCTGTCGTAAGGGCAGGCCTTAGTATTAAGGTCTATGACTTGAACCCAAGAACCCTGGTTCCTGATTCGGAGTCCGTGAAACAGGCCATAGGACACCGAACTCTGGCGATCGTAGCACAACATCTTTTCGGCATTCCCACAGATATTTCCGAGATAAAAAATCTAGGCAAAGGCATAGGCGCAGTCCTCATAGAGGATGCAGCCCAAGGACTCGGTGGGAGCTTTAAAGGACATCCACTCGGAACTATGGGTGATTTTGGGATTTACAGTTTCGGAAGGGGAAAGCCTTTGCCGTTGGGACACGGGGGCGCACTTATTGGCGGCGATGGTATCACGCTTGAGGGCATAAGGCTCAATGCGGTGGGATTTGAGCCACTTTATCTTATGACAATTGCCTTGACTCAGATAATGTCCAGCCCGCGATTATATGGGTTTGCCGAGATGCTGCCACTTGGACTTGGCAGAAACGTTTTTGACCCATCCTTCCCTGTTTCGGCAATGGCTCCGTCGGTGCAAAGGCTTGGCGCAATTTGTCTGCCGCACCTAAAGGGTTTGAATACCCACAGACGCCGGATAGCTAAAGTTTACGGTGAAATTATTGACGAAGACGGCGTTATTCCTGTGCCGCCCAATTCGAGGGCCGTACTTGCACGATTTCCAGTAATGGCAAAATCCGGGGGATTATCAGAAAAGCTTGTGAGATTCGGGGTGCGGCGTATGTACCCTCGAGCCATTTGCGATGAGCCGGCAATAAAGTCGCATATCACAACCGGGCAGATTCCCACTCCCGGGGCTTCAAACATCGCAGAAAAGCTGATTACCCTTCCGACCCACACTGGTATCACAGCATCTTTTGCAAGGGAAATAGCCCTTAAGGCCAGGGAGGCCTATCAATGAGAATTGTTTTTTGGCTTTCTATTTTAGGTGTGATGTATACCTATTTGGGCTATCCACTCGCTCTCTTTCTGGTTTCGCGTATCAGAAGTCGTGAGATCAAATTGGATGACGCATATTTGCCGAACGTAACCCTCATCGTAACGGTCCATAATGAAGCCGGTCGTATTGAAAGGAAGATAGCCAATACGTTGGAAATTAAGTATCCGCAGGAAAAGTTTGAGATCATATTCGCATCGGATGCCTCGACCGACGGTACGGATGCTATCGTTCGTCAATATAGTAATAATGGAATAAAACTGGTAAGGGCACCATATAGAGGTGGAAAGGAGTTTGCTCAGAAGTGTGCTACAAAGCAAGCTAAGGGAGAAATTTTTGTTTTTTCGGATGTCGCCACCATGCTGCAATATGACGGAATAATGAAGATAGTTTCCAATTTCGCCGATCTTTCGGTAGGATGTGTTAGCGGTGAAGACCGATTTATCGATGACCGCGGGCGTGTCAGCGGTGAAGGGGCTTATGTGAAATATGAAATGTGGTTACGTTCCCTAGAGACCCGACTAAACTCGGTCGTAGGGTTGAGCGGCTCCTTCTTCGCGGCCAGAAAGGTTGTCTGTCGGAATTGGCCTACCAGTATTCCCAGTGATTTCAATACACTTTTTAATTCCATTCGATATGGACTTCGGGGTATCAGCGATCCGTGCAGTATTGGCCTCTATCCTAATATTCGAGATGAACGGCAGGAATATAACAGAAAAGTGCGGACCATCACCCGCGGTATTTCTGCCCTCATCTCCAATATCTCACTGCTCAATCCATTTAAATATGGCCTCTTTTCCTGGCAATTGTTCTCACATAAACTTATGCGATGGCTCGTACCGGTTTTTCTTGCGGTGGCCCTGATAGCGAATGCAGTACTGGCGGTTGACAGTTTGTTTTACCTGCTCCTGATCATTCCACACCTAAGCTTTTATCTCTTGTCTTTTCTCGGCCGGACAAGTACGGAACGGTCGGCTATATACAAGATCCCTTTCTATTTTATTCAGGTCAATCTTGCCATTTCCGTCGCCTGGATTAAATATTTTTGTGGTGAACATTTCGTCGCGTGGGCGCCTTCTCAGCGATGATCACCTTGCTATGAAAATAACGAATTGCATCCATAACAACTCAATTCAAGTGGAGAGCCTTATCCTCTGGGTTCTATTGATTGCTGCCTTTCTGGTATGCTATTTCGATACTTTTAAATGGTTGCATTACAAATATCAATTGCAGGATTCCTATTATTCCCACGGTTACATTATTCCACTGTTTAGTGCTTATATGATCTTTAGAAAAAGGTGGGAACTTCGGAAATATTTATCTGCTGGAACCTCTATAGGGCTGGGGCTGATTGTTTTCGCTCTTGGGGTGCATTTTATGGGGACCTTAGCGGATATCAATTTTGTCTCAGGATTTTCGATGGTGATCTATTTGATGGGATCTTGTCTATATCTGAAGGGATTCAAATTCACCCGGGCTATTGGCTTTCCGCTTTTTCTTTTGTTTTTTATGTGCCCCATTCCAGACGCAATCATTGATGTCGTGGCATTACCATTCAAATCAATGGCTACATCATTATCTCTGAGTATGATAGATCTGATCGGAATCCCTAATTTTCGCGATGGATTTAGGATTATCCTTCCGAATTCTTCATATCTTGTGGGAACCCCATGTAACGGTATGCGCTCGTTGATATCCTTTTTGGCTTTAGGGCTTTTTTTCGTTCATTTTACCCACGGGGCATGGTGGAAAAAAAACCTATTTCTTATCGCTGTCTTGCCCTTATCCGTCTTTCTGAATGGGGTGAGAATTGCTGTTTTACTTCTTATTGCCTATTATTACGGACAAGAGGCGGCTTCTCCAGAGAGTTATTTGCATGACGGATCGGGATTCTTGGTTTTGTTTTTCGGATTATCTATCATGATTTGGACGGTTCGCCGGTTTGATAATGAAAAATAGGATTAAATTCTATTTGGTTATTGTTATTACCTTTGCGACAGCAATTCAATCCAGCCACAGTGGAAATTCGGAAGCATTAATAAACGGTCGTTTAAAAAGTTTTCCCCTGGCAATTTGCGAATGGAATGGTCAAAATCTCATTATGGATGACTATGTCTATCAGAGTTTGGAAACACCCTATTTTTTCGTTCGCGAGTATTCAAGGGAACGGACTTCTGATAGGGTAAATCTTGCGGTTGTTTGGTTTGATGACACTAATATCGCTTTCCATACTCCGGAAAATTGCCTTGGTGGAGTAGGAAATACGGTAAAAGACCAAAACATTTTACATTATGATAATTCTGGACGCTATTTTGAGCTTAAAAGACTTTTGGTAGAGCATAATTCTCGCAAGGCAATCGTTCTATACTATTTTGATACCGACGGTTATATGACTACTTCCCAGGCAAAATTGCGTTTACGGATACTCATGCGGCGACTTTTATCTAAGAGATCCAGCGCGGCATTTGTTAGACTTATGGCGCCTGTTCAAACTTCGGAAGCGGATGCGCTGAATTTACTTTTTCGCTTCCTCGATGCTATCAGTCCCCTGATGCCGAATTATCTTTATTGTGGTGAAAACGGTCCAGAATGATCTAAAATAGGCTGCCTGTTTTCATCGGTTCTTTCAAGAAACACATCGACACCCATTCCCCAAACAGATTCCTAAAGCAAGCTGCCAAAAATGTTTTTAAAATCGGATCCAGTAGACATCCAGTTCACAGTGCCTTCAAATATTGAATACATCGGATTCGCCCGTGGATGAATGAGATAGGTCATGAATGAAAGGGTAGATGGCCCGGATCCGGACTTTTGCCGGGGGATTTTTTCATCATTGTGAGCCCTTGGTTGATAGTGAGGAGAGAAAGAGTTTGAGGGTATACATTGCCTGAGAAATTGGGAATAATTGGAGGGATGGGGTCGCAAGCTGCGGCTCATTTCTTTTCTCGAATTGTGCACCTTACGCCCGCAACACATGACCAAGAGCATATTGAAATTATTCTGCACAACAATAATCATGTTTCGGACCGAACTGCAGCCATCCTTGGAAGAGGACCCAGTCCGCTCCCCGAACTGTTTCGATCAGTTGATCTTTTAGATGGGCTTGGAGTGAAATATATCGCAATACCCTGTATGACCACGCACTTTTTCCTTCCACAATTACAGAAACGGACTTCTGCCATCATCCTGAACGCGATTGACGAAACGTGTAGATATATTGATCGAAAATTTCCATTTTTTGAGCGTATTGGTATTCTGGCCACTGAGGGAACTATTCGGGCGCGTTTATTTCAGAAAAGAATTGAGGCATTGAAAAGAAATGCCTTGGTCCCATCCGAGTTGGATCTGGAACAACTGGTCATGAAGGGTATCTACATGGAAAGGGGAATCAAGGCGGGTTACACGGTGGGACCTCCGCGAAGCATGCTGCTGAAAGCCGCCAAAAATCTCATAGAAAAAGGGGCGGAAGCACTCATCCTGGGTTGCACCGAGATCCCGCTTGTCTTGAAAGAGGCGGATATGGATGTGCCAATGGTGGACGCCATGGAAGTCCTTGCATCTATAGCAGTTAAAAAATGTATTTAGTGCCCGGACAAAACTGCCTTTTTCGCCAATCTCTGCGTCAAATAACAATTTTAATCCTCAACATACTTTATGTGTTCCTACGGTTGAAATTTTAATTTTCCTTGACCTTGACGAAAAATCCCGGTTTTCGGTCAGACACTAGTTAGTGCTCATCCGGAAATGACCATTCCGGAC
>CAZXWJ010000084.1:0-16159 GCA_964644375.1 uncultured Desulfobacteraceae bacterium
GAGGCCCAGAACCTTTCGGCCTATATTCCGACCAATCTGATTTCCATCACCGACGGACAGGTCTATCTGTCTCCTGATCTCTTTCAGAAAGGCCTTCTGCCGGCCGTGGATGTGGGGAAGTCAGTTTCCCGGGTGGGCGGGAAGGCGCAGGTCGCCGCCTATCGCAAGGTGGCCGGGGATCTCAAACTTTCCTACACCCAGTTTCAGGAACTGGAATCCTTCGCACGATTCGGGACGCGCCTGGACGAGAGAACAAGGAAGACCCTGGAACATGGCAAAAGGGTGCGGGAAGTCCTCAAGCAGGATCAGTTCTCTCCGCTCGCCGCGGATGAACAGGTGGCTGTCCTGCTGGCCGTAACCCAGGGCCTTCTGGATGAGGTCCCGGTCGAAAAGGTCACCGTTGCCGAGGAAGCGATCCTTGAAAAGGTGAAGTCCGAGATGCCGGACTGGAAACAGGGAATCGATGCTGTGGAGGCCGATGACCCTGTGTGGGAAAAACTCGTCTCCATCCTGTCCGAGGGTTTGGAGGCCCTGAAGGAGACGCATGCAGACACTGGAGTCTTTGACCAGAAAAATCAAGACCGCCCGGGACCTCCTGTCGGTGGTCAAGACGATGAAGAGCCTGGCGGCCGTTAACATTCGACAATTCGAGCGGGCCGTCGAATCCCTGGAGGCCTACCGGGAGGTCGTGGACAATGCCTGGAAGGTCTTCTTCGTATCCGGCAGCCTGACCGCCGGGGCGGGAAAGTCCAAAGCCGGGGCGATCTGCGTCGTGGTCGGATCCGATCAGGGCATGTGCGGCCAGTTCAACGAGGCCCTTGTCTCCCATACCCTCGAGGAGGCCCAAAGGCTTTCAAAGAAGGGGGAAGACGTCACCTTCTGGAGCGTGGGCGAAAAGGTGGCCTCCGCTTTGGAGGATTCGGGCCATGGCGGGAAGCGATTCCCGGGGGCAGATAACCTCAATGAGATCAACGCCCTGGTGCAGGCGATCCTCCAGGAACTGGAGGCCGTGCGGTCGTTGGAGGGGACGGAACGGTTTTATCTCTCCCATAATCTTCTCGCCGGGGGCGGAGGGTATGAACCGACCACCCATCGTGTGCTGCCCATGGACAAAGAGTGGATAGACCGGTACCGATCCCAAAAATGGCCGGGCCGGTGCCTTCCCATGACGGGTTTGACCCCGGAGACCCTGTTTACCCATTTGCTCTACCAATATCTCTACGTCTCTTTTTTTCGGGCCCTTGCCCAGTCCCTTGCGAGCGAAAACGCCGCCCGGCTCATGGCCATGCAGGCGGCCGAGAAGAACATTCTGGAAAGAGAAGAAGCGCTGTCGGCATCCTTCAGGGAGCAGCGCCAGGCCAATATCACCAATGAGCTCCTTGACATCATCTCCGGCTTCGAGGCCTTGAGCGGGAAGGGCGTTGCCGTATAAGACGCCGATCGTTTGGCATGGAAAACAACTAACGGGGGCGTAGTACAGCTTTTCATAAATACACTAACAAATGATTTGTACCCCTGACATTGAATGGGGCCGAAGTGCATCTGAATGATTTCACCACAGAGGCACCAAGGACACGGAGGCAAATTCATTTTTTATTTTCCGTTGACCCGGGTTAAATTGATTTCGTATTTAACGGGGCAGGGACGCCGGAAAGTGAAAACAACCAGTCCCTGCGGGCCGTCAACACCAGCGGCGTAACCGCTCAGGGATTTTTCCCTTGCCCCCCTCTCCGGGGCCAGGGAAAAGCTCCTTTTCTCTGTGTCTCAAGTCACGCGACGGCGTGACCCCGCTGGGCGGGACAGGCGCGCGGTGAAAATGAACGATGGGAATACGTCACAATATTTATGATATAAAGGACTTAGTAAAGAGGAAAAATATATGGATGATAAAAGATCACGGTTACGTAAATCGCCGGACGGCAAACTGGACCGGGAAGAGATGGATCAGATCGTGGCCCGCGCCCGGCAGGCCCAGAATGAGCGCCAGAAGGGTTACCGCGAGCAGTCCTTGCGGATCCACCCCTGGGTCTGCGCCCGTTGCGGCCGGGAGTTTACCTCCAGGAATATACATCTGCTCACGGTCCATCACAAGGATCACAACCACGACAACAACCCTTCGGACGGGAGCAACTGGGAGAATCTGTGCCTTTACTGCCACGACAATGAACACCGGCGTTACCTGGATCATCTCGCAGGTGGAGGCGTTGTGGTCGGTGACCAGAAGGATGAAACGGTAACCCACAAGCCCTTTGCCGCGCTTGCGGACCTGCTGAAAACCAAGGAAGAATAGACTAATTCGAATTCGGGCTTTCACAATATCCGCCCCTGCGATACAAAATCCCAATGTTGAATAAATAACAGATCCTCATGAAACGTCCTGTTGGAAAAATGGCATTCGTGAGGGGAGAGGAGGTGATAGAGGCGATCGTCTTCGAATACCGCACTTCGAATGAAGTGATTCGCGTTGTATGAACACACCTGTTTCCGTGAGATATTTAAAGGGATGTCTTTGGAGCGTCTTGGTAACCATTTTTCAATGAGAGGGGGGTAGTCATGAAGAACAAGAAAAGGCTTGCTGGATTCATCATCCTGATCGTGGCCGTTCTGATTGTTTTCTTTCCTTTTTCAGCTTGTTGTAAAGACAAGATCACCATCGGTACGGCCATCTCTCTTTCCGGACCCTATGCCGCAGGTGCTGGAATGACACAGGTTCCCAACTATAAGATGTGGGTTGATGAGGTGAATGCAACGGGGGGTATTTTTGTGAAAGAGTACGGGAAACGCCTGCCCATTGAGCTTATTGTGTACGATGACAAGAGTGATATTGGAACAGCGGTTAAGCTGGTTGAAAAGCTGATCCTGCAGGAAAAGGTCGATTTTATTCTGCCGCCTTGGGGCACGGCCATGCACTTTGCCGTGGCACCCGTGGCAAACAGGTACAAGTATCCACTTCTCGGACCCACGATTTCCTCGGAGAAACTCCGTGAGCTGGCCCCCAAGATTCCCTATTTTTTTGGCGTACTCAATATGCCCCGAGAGCAGGGTGCGGCATTGGTGAATCTTCTCGCTGAACTTCAGGTCAAAAAGGTGGCACTCATCTATGTTGCCGATGCCTATGGGATCGAATGGAAAGAACAGGTGGAGCCTGAATTGCGGGCGAAGGGGATCGAAATACCCATATTGAAAAGTTATCCCCTTGGAGTAAAGGATCTGTCTCCTCTCCTGAAGACCATTAAGGCGGCTAACGTGGATGCCCTTCTCTGTATGTCTTATCCCGATGACACCTTTCTGATCACCGGACAAACAAAAGTGGTTGGGCTGAATCCCAAGCTCTTCTATCTGGGGGTTGGTGTCGCTTTTCCGGTGTATCGAGACAAGTTTGGCGTCGGCACGGTAGAGGGGATTATGGGTGCGGGGGCCTGGAACCCAAAAGTTCCCTACCCCGGTGCGAAAGACTATTTCGACCGGCATGTCAAACGCTGGGAGAAGGAGCCCGATCGCTGGGCAAGCGCATTCGCCTGGGCGTCCCTCCAGATTCTTGAGCAGGCCATAGAGCAGGTTGGATCCCTTGATCGTGAGAAGGTCCGAGATGCTATCGCCTCAGGGACATTCCCCACTGTCGTAGGGCCGGTCAGTTTCGAAGGCGGATTCAATATTCAGGCCCCGGGTGAAATCGGCCAATGGCAGAATGGGGAATTTGAAGTCGTCGCCGGCAAAGAAAAACGCACAGCGAAACCGGTTTTTCCGAAACCTGCATGGAAATAGAGTAAGGCATGTCCCTCACCCTTCTTCTGGATATCACCATCGGAGGCCTTATCCTTGGCGGCCTCTATGCCCTCGTGGCCGCGGGGCTTGGCCTTCAATACGGGGTTGCGCGCATTCTCAATGTCTCCCATGGCGAATTTATCATGCTCGGGGCCTTTGCGACTTATTCTCTGCACATGTTTTTGGGCCTCAATCCCATCCTCTCCCTTGTCATCACCGGTCCGGTCTTGTTTGCCCTGGCTTTCCTGATACACAAGGCCCTCTTCATGCGTCTCAGGAAGAAGGCGGAATCGGCGGCCATATTTGAGGGGAACTCTCTTCTTGTCTCCTTTGGGCTTCTTTTTATTATTCAGAATATCGCCTTACTCTTCTGGGGCCCTGACATTAAGGGGTATTCCTATCTGTCCGAGACGGTGGAACTCTTTGGCATCGTCTATGCCAAGAACAGATTGTTCGCTTTTCTTTTCGCGGTGGTTATTGGGGCGAGCTTTTATGTTTTTATAACCAGGACCCGCATGGGGAAGGCGATCAGGGCGGCCTCTCAGGACGTCAATACCGCGCAGCTTATGGGTATCAATATTTATTGGGTCCTTGGTTTCTGTTTTGCTCTTGGGGCCTTGCTGGCAGGTCTGGCGGGCTCACTCATAAGCATGATGTTCGAAATGACGCCTAACATAGGTCTGCCCTACTCGATCATTGCGATCATTGCGGTCGTATTGGGAGGCCTAGGTAATATCCTGGGCAGTCTCTTAGGCGGGTTGATACTGGGGCTCGTCGGGAATCTGGTCATGTCTGTAGACCCGGGTCTGTCCATGATCGCCTACTACATGATCTTTCTTCTCTTACTTCTTGTAAAGCCAACAGGGATCTTGGGAAAATGAAGGCCGAACGGTTCATATGGATGAGGCGTCAACTGCTTTCCCCCTGGTTAATGGCAGGGGTGTTGTCGTTGATCTTCCTGTCCCCGGCCCCCCTGTTTCTTGCGCCCTATACCATCATTTCAATAACCAACATCCTCATGTACATTGTCATGACGGTCAGTTGGGCCTTTTTTTCCGGACCCACCCAATACCTCTCATTGGCGACCGCCGCTTTTTTCGGGATCGGTATCTATGTATCGGCGCTTGCAGGAGAAGTCCTTCCTTTTCCTCTTGTGATCACCCTTGGGGGCCTTGTGAGTTTCCTGGTAGCTGTCCTGGTGGGTTTTTCAACCTTGAGGCTTCGAGGGATGTACTTTACCATCTTCACCTTCGGGCTCAGTGAACTCATGGCATTTTGTCCTGTGGTGGGAGGTGACCGTGACGGGTACGGTGGGTCGATGGGTAGTGACCATGGACCACACCACAGTCTATTATGCGATGCTGACAATCGGCACCGTGACCCTCGTCGTCATCCAGGCCGTAAAACGCTCAAAATATGGGTTTGCTTTGCGCAGCATCGGTGATTCCGAAAAGGCCGCAGATCACACCGGGATCAATGTAAATGCCGTAAAATTTTTTGCTTTTGCCATCAGTGCCGTCTTCACAGGGGCTGCGGGAGCGGCTATGGCAACGCGATGGACCTACATCGATCCCTCCATTGCCTTTAATCCTCTTTACTCCTTTATGCCGGTACTGATGGCCATCTTCGGGGGCATCACACGGATTCACGGCCAGGTCATCGGGGCCGTCATTCTGACCCTCCTGGCCGATTTGCTTCTGACCACCTTTCCTTACTACTACATGCTTCTCTATGGGATGATCCTGGTGGTCGTCATCCTGTTTGTCCCCCGGGGACTGGCAGGCCTGCAAACCGACATCAAAAGACTCTGGCAAGGGGGCTCGGGAAAGTAACATGCGAATACTCGAAGTCAAGGATCTTCGAAGGGCCTTTGGAGGGCTGGTCGCCACGAACCGTGTCGACTTTCATCTCGATGAGGGGCACATCGTCGGCCTGATTGGACCGAACGGCGCGGGGAAAACAACCCTTTTCAACTTGATCTCGGGGGCCCTTGCGCCGACATCGGGCAAGATCGTTTACCAGGGAGAAGATATCACCGGGCTAAGGCCCTACCAAATCTGCAGGAAAGGGATCGCGAGGACTTTTCAGGAAGTCAAACTGTTTGCGAATATGACGGTCCTTGAAAACACTCGCCTGGGCGTGACATTTGGGGGGTCGACCCACATGCAGGGGGCAGAGGCCGAAGATTTGTCTATTGAATTGTTGGCTTTTGTCGGGCTGGGCGGGATGGAGAAGGGGCTTGCAAAGGATTTACCTATCGGTCGCCAAAAACGCCTCGAGGTGGCGAGGGCCTTGGCGACAGGACCCAAATTGTTGTTACTCGATGAGCTCATGGCGGGACTGAACCCGACTGAGGTCGGTCAGGCCATCGATCTGATAAAGCGAATCCGGGATCGTGGCGTCACCTTGTTTCTCGTTGAGCATGTCATGAAGGCCATCATGGGACTGTGCGACCAAATCATCGTCCTTCATTACGGGGTCAAGATTGCCGAGGGCCCTCCTGCGGCGATTGTGGCCGATCAAAGGGTCAACGAAATATATCTGGGTACCTAGGCCAATGTTGCGTGTGAGTGAAATATCTACCTGTTATGGAAAGGTAAATGCCCTGTGGGCGGTCTCTTTGGAAGTCAAGGCCGGAGAGATCGTATCCCTGGTAGGGAACAATGGTGCGGGAAAAACAACGATCCTGGACACAATATCCGGTCTGCTGGTTCCGGCTTCCGGCTTGATAGAATTTCAAAACAGAAAAATGAACGGTTTGTCGCCCTATGAGATCGTGAGGCAGGGCCTTTCCCAGGTCCCCGAGGGAGGAAGGCCCTTTCCTGATATGAGTGTCCTGGAAAACCTGGAGTTGGGGGCCTATGTGTCGGAATCCTGGAAAAACAGAAACGAGACCCTGGATCATGTCTACGAGATGTTTCCCGTACTCAAGCAAAGAGGGCCCCAATTGGCAAGCACGTTGAGCGGCGGTGAGCGGCAAATGCTTGCCATTGCGAGAAGCCTTATGTCCCGGCCCGTCTTCTGCATGTTCGATGAGCCTTCATATGGCTTGGCGCCGATCATTGTCAGTCAGCTTTTTGAAACCGTGGGAACCCTTCGGGAGCGAGGGATAACGATCCTCATCGTGGAACAAAATGTTAAACATGCCCTTGAAGCGGCAGACAGGGCCTATGTCCTTGAAAATGGAAGGATCGCGCTTCAGGGGGATAGTGCGGATCTCATTGAAAACGACGAAATCAGAAAGGCCTATCTGGGTCTTTAACGTCGCTGTCCCCATCCGGTTGAAAGGGCCGATTTTTAGGGTCGGCGATTGATCCGCCGCTCTTCTCCTGGTCGCCTTGGTCGAGATGCGAGTTGGAATAAGAGGGTGCCATAAAATTTGCTTGCATCAAAAAAAAAAATAGTTTATAGAAACGCCATTATGAAATCAATAGAACTTAAACTCAAGGGGATCGACGGCAAATTCCCCGCCGCCTATACAAAAAAGGTCATTGAGATTCTCGGGAACCCGAAAGTGAGCGCAGAGGTTGACGAGGGAAAACCCAGTGAAGATGTTTTAAGGGCACTTCAGTCGCTGGGCTACTCTGTTGAAACCAGGAAACTGATGGACGGTTCGGTCACGTTGAGGGCTGGAAGAGAAGAGCAGTAGCGGACGGCATTCGTGCCGGGGCCTGACCCTCCGAAAAGACCGTCGTTCTAATCCTCAGCCACACAGTGGCGGGTACGAAGCAGGTGGGCAATGCAGTCGCGACCTTTTTTTAAGGTCGTACGGTGTGCTTTCAGCTCGCGTCCATTGGCACTTTTTCGGGAAAATAGTAGTGTCGAGAGGAGATTGGTTCAAAGTGAGTTTTCTGCGGCCTTTCGAAACTCTCAGGACTGGTCCACCCTTTTTCGCCACGGTGTTTATCCGTCACTATGCCTGCCCCTCTTGTCATCAGAAAAGAGTAGTGGCATTCGGGGAGTGGCTTTGTGAGGAGATCCTCAAGGGTCTTCCCCATTGGCTCTCACCTTTGATGCCTTAGATTGGTTAGCCGTCAAGTGTTCGTTTGTTCCCAACACAAGCGATCAGATGGTCGGGTAGTGTGGATACTGCCGTATAGTCCCTTGATGAAGGCGGAAGAAGTCGGGCCAAGTTGGACTGGTGCCTTGTATCCTGAAATCCGAGAACGGGTTTTATGCCGATCCGCTTAGCCCTGTGGATCTCGCCGGCTGAGCTTGAAATCTGCATGCAGCCGGAAGGGAGATCCCGACTCTTCGGTAAGTAACTTGTTTCAGGTCGCCTGGGGATCTGACAGGATGTAGATATTTCGGTTCGTTCCATGGTAACTGTTCAGGTTGTTTAGGCTAAAGGCTATTAGTTTCAGAACCCTTCGCTATCCGCGCATTGATCGAAGCAGAGCGCCCAAAACCTTCTCGGCTTCCACAATACATTTCTTCTTTGGGGAATTCCCTGGTTGCTCGATATGTGATCACGCATGTTCCCTTCCCGCGGTACCTCACAACCTAAATGCCTACAGCCTATCTAGCTGAGTAGTTACAAAATGGATTCACGCCCTTCACCCCTGTCATGCATTGAACCACAAACAAAGCCCCACGCCTTTTAGGGTTACAACGCCCATTTCCCGTTTACTGGTATCCCGTAAAAAGCGTAGTTCCATCCTGTAGCCTTCGGTGTCTTCACGAATATGGCAATAGGGCCTTCTTTTTCAGGTAAGTCCTGAGTTGGTGTCCGAATGCAGCCCCCCCCTCCAGGAGCCGCATGCCGTAGGATCGTGAAGCACAGTTCTTCCTCCCAATTGGAGGCATGAATCATTTTGTCATAACTTTATAGTGCTTTTGTAACGTTGAGCTGCAATTGCAATCTTCCATTGGATTGATAAAGAGGTCAAATCTGTCTTTGAATCTTGTGTGAAGTCAATAAGAGAAACGGTCGAGCCACCCCATCGTAGTGCTTTAAATTTATTGTATAAAAACTGAGAAAGGAAAGATTTCGAAAGGTAACATTTGAAGGCATAGGAATGAATTCAGTAAAAAAGTAGTTGGAATAAATGGTAAATTTTACATTTTTATGGTCCCTTATGCGACCACTTTTTTTAGTGTAAAAGGTATATTTTTACGACCTTTTTTGGGGGCGATGCCCGAAAAATTTTCCTCAAGCCGGTGGCGAAAACAAAACCTTTTTTTTGTAATTATATTAATTGTTTATTTGTGTCTTTTTAATTCTTGGTTGCGCGGCAATAACTTTTACTAAAGTTTCACATGCGTCTGTCGATATTGCTAGCGGCTGCAAGCAGACAGAGATCTTTGAAGTACCCATGGAACTCGTTCCAACTGCCATCATGCCGCGAGGAATTTAATAATCACATTGATAAGGAGAATACGTAATGAAAAAGACAGTTGGTTTTATGGCCCTTTTTGTTTTTATGATCACAATGTCGGCTATGGTATTTGCCGCCCATGACCGCGCTACACCTAAAGAGATAGTGCAGAAGGTCAATGAGGCGGTGGTGCTGGTCCAGGAAAAAGGAGAAGGCGCTTACGATATATTGAGGGATAAAAACGGCCCTTTTATATGGAAAGACGCCTATGTGTTCGTGCAGGATGTCGACGGGAATATGCTCATGCACCCCTTTAACCGAAAATTGGACGGCCGGAACATGATGGGTGTGAAGGATGCTAAGGGCAAACTTTTCACCGCCGAACAGGTCGCCATCGTCAAGGGTCCGTCCGGTGAGGGGTGGATTGAATATTGGTGGATTAAACCCAACGAGAAAAAACCCTCCCAGAAGGTCAGCTATATCAAGTTAGTTCCGGGCACAAAATACTGGGTTGGCGCCGGAATATTCGATATGTCCAAGGAAGAGGCTGAAAACGCGAGTAAATAACCAAAAATATAGGGAAGGTTGGCTCATAGGCCCCCATCTAACTGCTTTTGTCGAAAGGACAGGTTATGTTTTATTTCAAAACGATAAGGTCAAAAATTATCGTACTGCTCTCATTGGGGTTACTCATCATCGTGTTGAACGCAGGCGCGGATGGGTATAAAACCAGCCTAAAGGATCAAAATACTGATCTGAGCAACCAAAGCCAGGCTATCCAGCTCTATGTGCTGGATAGCCTTATGGCTGAGGAGCAATTTGTCAATCGGCGCGATCCTGAGATTCTCAAGGAAGTTAATCAGTCCAACGCCCTGCTTTTGGAAACCATGAAGAAACTCCAATCCTCATCTCAGGATGCCCGGATAGGGGGAATCGCCGATGATCTGATTAAAGCTCAGGGCGAGCATCAAGAGCTTTTCAAGAGTATCGGCGCCAATCTTGAGGCCATGGACCAGGCCTGGTTGAGTCTGAACGCCAAGACCTCAGAGACAGGCGCTTTGTTGCTCAAAATCGTCGATACGATCGCCACCGAAGAAACCAACAAGATCATGCAGGGTGATTCCCTCGCTGAGGGTGAGATCGCTCTGCGGGATTTGATTAAAGACCTGTTGATAGGCATCAATGCGAAGGTTCAGAATATCCAAGAATTGTTTGTCTCGGGCGATAGCCAGCGATTTGAACAACGCGCCCAGGAACTGGGAAAGCGGCTTGCGAAAGAGAATAAAAACGTGAATCTGGCTTTTCAGGGAAATGACTTGTCCACATACGCCGTCGATTGGTCGAAAGCAGATGCAATAATCCACGATCTCGAGTTCGATGAGCAGGCGATTTTCACGACATGGCAAAAAAAGAAGACACAGGCCGCTGACCTTACCGCTGTGGTGGGTAAAGTCAGGGAACTGGCCCTGTCCATCGCGAATACCGTCGAAGAAAATATCAAGAAATATGACCGCCTCGGAAATCGGATCGGCTGGTCTGTAACCTCGGTTGGCGCCCTGCTATTTATTTTGCTCGGCGTCTTTGTTGTCCGTTCGACCCAGAAGGCTTTGAAACTCACTATCGAAAGACTTGGTCGTATGTCAGACGTTGTGGCCGGCGCGGCGGATCAGGTCTCCAGCTCCAGCCAAGCCGCAAGCGACGGGGCCTCGGAACAGGCCGCGTCCGTTGAGGAAACGTCATCATCTCTGGAAGAGATGGCTTCCATGACCAAGCAGACCGCCGGCAATGCCCATCAGGCTGACACCCTCATGAATGAGGCCAGCCGGATCGTGACGCAGGCCGACGACACTATGGCGGAACTTACCGTTTCCATGAAGAACGTCTCCAAGGCGAGCGAGGAAACATCCAAGATTATTAAAACCATCGATGAAATAGCCTTTCAGACCAACCTCCTTGCTCTTAACGCCGCGGTTGAAGCCGCCAGAGCCGGTGAGGCGGGCGCGGGTTTTGCCGTGGTAGCCGATGAAGTTCGAAATCTTGCCATGCGCGCCGCCGAGGCCGCCAGAAACACAGCGTCTCTGATTGAAGAGTCTTCAGTAAAGGTCAATAACGGCGTGGCGCTGGTTAACAAAAGCAACGACGCTTTCAAACAAGTGACCACCAGTTCTGCCAAAGTAGCGGCACTGATAGGAGAAATCGCGTCGGCTTCCAGTGAACAGGCGCAAGGCATCGAGCAGGTAAACAAGGCGACTGCCCAGATGGATCAGGTGATCCAGAAAAACGCAGCCAACGCCGAGGAATCAGCTGCAGCCAGCGAGGAGATGAAAGGACAAGTCGAGCAGTTGCATGAAATGGTCGGAGATTTGAATGAGCTGGTTGGCGGCCGTGCCAATGCGGATAAGGCACCGGTTAACCGGGAGAAAGAGTCCAACCTGTCGGTTCATGCGGCTCCCCGACATGGATCAAAAAATACAAAAGTTCAACTTTCAAGAACGTATGAAATGAAGCCGGAACATATAATCCCCATGGATGCATACGATTTCAAGGATTTCTAAAAAATCCCCCCATAACGTAATAACAACAAAGCGGGTCTATCCCGCTTTGTTGTTATTACGCTCAAGGTTGCACCGCAGATTCGACCATCATCTATATCAATTGTTTTTGAAGATGGCCTGGAATTGTCCCTAAAATAAAAATCTGATTTTAGATGCCCGATGATTGGTTCCATTGACCACCCTTTTCTCAGATATGCTCGAATCCAGTTCGCCGGCCTTTATCTTCTGAACCTCCTCTGTTCGCCTCTGGATATACACCTACAGCATCATGCGGTTGATTCTGCGTGACACAGAACGGTGAGTCCCCTCGTGTAGTCTGAACGTTCTTCTTACCTCACCGGTTAAAAACCTTTGATTTTTTATTTCAATGTTGATATATGGCTTATGTCGGATGAGATATATGGCGCGTTTTCTATATAACGCCTAGCCAGTATTATCGGACCTTCGGCGCAGTATAACTTAAATATGCCTCGACCAATATTTAGCGGTAAAATCAAAAATGAGTATAAATGGTGAGGAGATATCATTGATTTTGGAGGTGACACGATGGAAATAATTAAGACGGATTGTGGTTTATGCATCAATTGCTGCGGCATCAATGCCTATGTGGAAGACGGCAAACTGGTCAAAGTAGAGGGCATGGAGGAGCACTGGCTGAACAAGGGCGAGTTGTGCCCGAAAGGCGAACAGCTCGTGGACTTGCTTTATTCGCCTGCCCGCTTGAAATACCCCATGAAGAAGGTCAACGGACGTTTTCAGAGAATATCTTGGGACGATGCCTTAGGGGAGATAGGGTCTAAGTTGCAGGAATTAAAGGATACATACGGAGCCCACACACTGGCCACCTGGACCGGTTCGGTGGGCGTCGAACATTTTGAGATGGCGGCCTTTAACCAACGGTTTCGGGGGGCCTATGGCACTCCCAATTTCTTTAATGCCGAAGGCATCTGTTTCCGCACCCGTATTCTTTCGCGCCAGATCACCTTTGGCCGCTATCCAGTGGAAGAACCTGTGAACGCCAATTGTATTATTCTCTGGGGTCGTAATCCTGATGAAAGCTACTGGCCTGTAGGCAGACAGGTCCGTGAAAGGGTGGAGGCCGGAGCAAAGCTCATTACTATTGACCCACGGCGTATTCCCATATCCAAGTTGGGGATCTATCTGCAGCCCCGTCCCGGTACCGACGGCGCTATTGCTCTGGCCATGATGAACGTCATCATCGAGGAACACCTGTATGATAAGGATTTTGTGGATAAGTACACCACAGGTTTTGACAGGTTGGTGGAGCACGTCAAACAATATACGCCTGAAAAGGCCGAGACCATAAGTAGCGTACCAGCCGCGGAAATAAGACGTGTGGCACGCATCTTTGCAACCACGAAAAACGCCTGCATCCTGGAAGGAGTAGGTCACATGAATCAGTTCACCAATGGCCTTCAGACGAATAGGGCCTATTCGATATTGATGTCCATCACCGGAAATATTGACGTACCTGGCGGGTGGGTCACCTGTCCTCAGGTCCGCCTTGCAGACCTCCGTCTGCCTGTAGACGAACACCCGCTTGGGTACGAAGAATATCCCATTTTCCACCAGTTCGGCAAGCGCCCGCCCCCGTACGGCTCTGCATCTTTACTGACGGAGACGATGAAATCGGAGAAGCCTTACCCAATAAAGGCCTTTATATCGTCCGGCAGTAACCCGGCCGTGACCTTTCCGGATACCAATCTTCTTCTCGAGGGTATAAAGAATCTGGAGCTATTTGTTAGTATAGATCCCAACATGACCGAAACAGGACAGCTTGCCGATTATGTCCTGCCGGCCTGTACATTCCTGGAAGAGACCGGTATTGGCGGCTTCCCCTATGGCATATCATATTGTGAGCCGTATATCATGCTGCGCAAAAAGGTTGTCGAACCACTTTATGAGAGCAAGCCCATCTGGCTGATCTGGAGCGAACTGGGCCGTAAGATGGGTTACGCTGAGCATTTTCCGTGGAACACCGATGAAGAAGTGGCAGAATACTTTTTTTCAACAAGCGGTGTCAGCGTCAAGGACCTGACGGATCATCCTGAGGGTGTCTATTTCGGTGAAAAGGAATACAAGCTCTATGAGAAAAAGGGTTTTGGAACCGCAAGCGGGAAAATAGAGCTATTCTCCGCACGGATGGAAGAGCTGGGCTTTCCGGGGCTCCCAGGACACATGGAACCGCAGCAGAGCACCGTTGCAAATCCTGAAATAGTCAAGCAATATCCGGAAATCCTTCTCACCGGCAACCGGCAGGTGGAATTTATAGATGCGCAGATGCATGATGTGTCTGCCATGAGAGTGAGAGTACCCAACGCGGAAGCTGAGGTAAATCCTATCACAGCCGCAAAATACGGGATCATGCACGGTGAGTTGATCGCAGTTGAAACTCCCAGGGGCTCAATAAAGCTAAAGGCGAATGTCACGCAGGATATTAAGCCGGGCGTCGTGTCGGTGCCTCACGGTTGGGCGGAAGCGAACTGTAATATACTCCTGGACGCCAAATTAGTGGATCCTGTCTCAGGCTATATCACATTGAACAGCGTCGCCTGTCGTGTTATAAAATTAGCTTAGTGAGTCCGACCGATGCTAGACGTGTCATGTGTGACTTTGGGACCACGATTACCTGCTTGAGTCCTCATACAGGTATCCTGTTTTTTCCCTTTTTGTCATCAGAAATTTGTAGCTGAGGTCGTGCAACGGCTTTCTGTGTGAAACCGGAAAGCCGTTGCCCACCGCTATCCCACGTCCGGCATGCCAAAGATTCAAATATATAAAAAAGACATAACAAGTCTTTTAAACCTAAGAGGTCATTAAAATGAAGATTGATTTTCAAAAGGAGACAGATGTTCCCCTTGGGCCCGGCCTGGGCAGTATACCTGCCGGCATACTTGAGGGATTAGTCTCTTTCCATGGACACCTTGCAACGGGCGCGTTCGTCGGCATTCAGATGTCAGCCCTGGGAAGACGTCTCATGGGCCTGAAAGACGGTGAAAGGATACACGTGGTATGTGAAACGATTAATTGTCTTCCTGATCCTTTCCAGTATCTTGCTGGATGTACTATTGGCAATAAAGGTCTAATCATAAAGGATACCGGTAAAATGGCGGTTACCATAACAAAACATACTCCCCCCGGCGAGGAAGCCCCCGGTATAAGAATCGTCCTGGACCCCGATAAGACAAAAAAATATTCTAAACTGCATGCATGGTATATGAAAACAGAAAAAATGGGGCACGAAGAACCCATAGAGATATTGATTGAAGCAGGTGAAAACGTATACTCATATGAATACGTCAGCGTTCCGGTCCAGGAGCGAAAAGAAAAGATTATTGCCATCTGTAAAGATTGCGGCGAATCATTCATTCGGGGTAAAGTGAACGGTGATTACTGCCAGGACTGCTTTAAAGAAAAAGAATAGATTTCAATAGCCGGAATCAGGGTCGTTTAACCTCATGATTAACAACGTTCATTGAGAAGGTTTTTTTATCGCTACGCCCTTTTATTTTCAAAGATTTCGACAATCGTCCGGTACTTTTCGTGGATGAGTTCCCGATCGAATTCATACCCTTCAGTCAACATGGCGGCCTTTTCCTCTTGGGTGAAATATCCCATCACGGGATTAAAGAAAAGGCGGTCTTCTTTTTTAATGTGTTTGGGATAGAAATCGACCAGGGACTCGAGACTCTCGAGTATCATGCCTAGGGCCAATTGATCGCCCCGGCGGTACCCGGCATTGGCCTCTGAGAGACGCCCGTTGATTTGTCGTCCTCTTTTGTGTTCCTCGATCAACTCATCCATGATTTTTTTATGCTTAACATCCAGGTTTTTCTTGCGCAGTTCACGAAAGAGAATACCCTCTTCCTTTCCATGGTGACAGAGGTCGGCGTAGGTTCGGATGAAATCGACCACCCGGTCTATGAAGGTGGCATCCGCGCTTCCCTCGGTTTTCATCCTTTTCACTTCTCTCTCTATGACCTTGATCATCCGCTCGATGAGCCGGTGTTCAATCATGAGAGGGCCTATGGGCAGCATGGCATCTTTCTCCTTTCATATTGATGGGTTTCATTTTATGATTCAAACCTTTGGTCAAAAAAATGTTTTTATTGAGTTAAATAGGTCGACGTATGCGAGGGTGAAACATGAAAAAAATGGGTTCAAAAGGGTTGCGGTGGCTCAAAGGATTTCATTTAATTGCCGTCTCCTGCTGGATAGGAGGCGCGGTGGCGCTGTTGCTGCTCTATTTTTTAAAAGGGCCGGCCGGCGACGGGGGGGTTCTTTTCGGGATCAACCAGAGTATTCATCATGTGGACATGATGGTTATTGTTATCCCCGGAGCCTTCGGGTGCCTGCTCACCGGGCTCATCTACGCGGTCTTTACCAACTGGGGTTTCTTTAAGCACAATTGGATGGTTTTCAAATGGATCGTGACGGTGGTCGCAATTCTGTTCGGCACCTTTTGGCTTGGCCCATGGGAGACCCGGATGATGGAGATCT
>CAZXWJ010000085.1:0-16086 GCA_964644375.1 uncultured Desulfobacteraceae bacterium
CGTCCCGAAAGGTGTTGTCCTGAATCTTTAACGGATTCTTTTCGCCGTTTTCCAAGAAGTGAGCCATAGAAAACCTCCATGAATTAATATAAACTTAGGCCGTTTAAGGAATGAAATCGCCTTTTTGGGCAGAGCTCATCGCTGACTTCGCGGGAGCATCGACCGGGTGTGATTCTTCGTGAAAGGGACCTGAGAGAGAAAAATTCCTATATCCGGCTTTTCCTATATAATGATAGGGGAAAAATGACAACTCTCTTTTTTTCTGTGGGGGATTTTCTTGTGCCCTGGAAAGAAGAGGGATTTTGTTTCTTCACAATGCCTTTTCGGATAGAAAAGCGGGAAAGATAGACCGTGTTCCTGCTTGAAAATTCTAAACGCCGAGATAGGCCTCCCGGATTTCGGAAGATGCCTTGATGGTTTCCGGCGTTCCATCCGCCTTGATCCGTCCTTCATGCATAATATAGACATAGCCGGCGGCATTCAGAGAGGCTTCGGCATTCTGCTCAACAAGAAGAATCGTCAGGCCGATTTCATCCTTCATCTTTTCAATAGTTTTGAAAACCTCTCGGACCAGGAGGGGAGCCAGGCCCTGACTCGGTTCATCCAGCATAATGAGTTCCGGCTTTGTCATCAATGCCCGACTGATGGTTACCATCTGCTGTTCGCCGCCGCTCAAGGACCCGGCCAATTGTCTTTCCCTTTCCCTGAGACGCGGAAATAACGAGTATACCAGGGATATGGATTCATCCCTGTGCCGGAGCGCTTTTTTGAGATACGCACCCATCAGAAGGTTCTCATGGACCGTCATATTTGGAAACAGGTGTTTCCCCTCGGGGACAAGCGCCATGCCCATCTCAACCTTCTTGTGGGTGGGAAGGCGGGTGACCTCTTTCTCTTCATAGACAATGACACCTCCCCAGGGTTCCACGGACCCGAATACGGTCGAGAGGAGGGTGCTTTTCCCTACGCCATTGGGGCCGAGAAGGGATGTGATCGATCTTTTACGGACTTTCAGACTGGGTTTCCATAACACCTGCATGGGCCCGTAGCCCGATTCCAGTTCCTTTACCTTCAGCATGCCTGTTCCTCCGGAGGATGACCAAGGTAGACTTCTACGACCCTGGGGTCTTCCAGGGCCTCTTTTGTCGGTGCATCAACCAGTTTTTGCCCCTGATGCAGGACGATCACCTTCCGGGCCATGCCGATCACCGCCCGCATGACGTGCTCCACCATTGCTACGATCGCAATCTTGTCTTCTTCTGCAATGTGTTTGATGAGGGCAACCATCTGGTCGATATCATTTGGGTGCATGCCGGCCATAGCCTCATCCATGAGCAGCAACTTGGGCTTCATGGCCAGGGCCCGTGCGATTTCCATAACTTTTTTTTCCACGGGAGTCAATGTGCCCGCAGCCTTAAGGCTATGTTCCTGAAGACCCACCCTCTCAATGGAGCGATCGGCTATGATCATAGATTCTTCTACCGTGGTTTTGCCCGATCCTGAGCCGAACATGGCCCCTACAGCAATATTTTCTCTCACGGTAGCGGAGCTGAAAGGCCGGGGAATTTGAAATGTCCGGCCGATACCCATAGGTGCACGCCTGTATGCCGGAAGCCGCGTGATGTCCTTTTCTTCGAAAAATATTCTTCCTTCCTCAGGGAAGTAGACACCGCTGATGACGTTGAAAAGCGTGGTTTTTCCACTGCCGTTGGGACCCACAATTCCCACGAATTCACCCGGCTGGATCTCGAGACTCACGTCATAAACGGCCATCAACCCGCCGAATCGTTTGGTTACATGTTCCAGCCTTAAGAGGGACATGGTTTCTCCTATTCGATAAAGGTTGAAAGACGAGATCCTCTCATTCGGGATTTCAACATCCCGATGATTCCCTCAGGAAAAACGAGGATAATGATGATAATGATCGGCGCGAAAATGAGAAGTTGAAACCCGGGCATGAAGATGGAAAGGTAATATTTTGAGATCCCGTAAACCAGGCCTCCCACCACGGGCCCGAGAAGGGTCCCTGCACCGCCCAGAAGCACGATGATGATCGCTTCGACGGTGTAATGGATCTCAAAGACCTCGGGGGGGAAAACATAAGGCGTTTTGAGTGCCCAGGAAACCGCACCGAGAAGGCCAGCAAAACTGGCGCTGGTGATAAAGGCGATGATCTTGTATTTGGTGACATTGATTCCCATCACTTTTGCAGCATCCTCGTCTTCTCTCAAGGCGGTCAAGGCATATCCGATTCTGCTTCTCATGTAGCAGAGGGTTACGAGAGCGGCTGCGGCGGCGATTATAAGGACCATGATATCGGCCCAATAGGTGGAAATAAGGCTTGCCGTTTCCTTTCCAAAGGCCTGATTCATTTGTGCCGTGAATATGATGCCTTCCGCCCCGTTCCATATCTTCGCCCCCTCGATGAGGTATCGAAACCCTTCATTCACACCGATGGTCGCAATCGCGAAATAGGCCCCGCGGAGTCTGAGCGCCACGGCACCCACCGCAAGAGACAGTAACGTGGCCATGATCAGCGCCAATAGCAATCCCACGGCAATGACGCCGGTCCCCAAGCCTTGCACATGGGAAAGATTCGTAATACCCAGGGCCATCCCGTAAGTCCCCACACCCAGAAAGGCGACATAGCCGAAGTCCACGTAACCCGTCATACCGAGAAAGATGTTGAAGGCCTGTCCAAGGGCGCAATAAAAGGCCAGCATGCCAATCAATTGCCACATGCCGGAGACATTTTGTCCGATCAGAAACATAACGGCATAGGCGGTAAAGACCGGTATCAGGGGGTAATACTTTGTGATCTTCATTTTCATTTCGACCTCAACAATCCGGTTGGCCGGATTAGGAGAATAATCAGGAGCATCAGAAAAGAAAGGAACCTGGTCAGGGCAAAGGGTTCGACTCCAGGGATGAGCGCAAAAAGCGTGTATGACCCGTTTTCAATGAGGCCGAAGACCAGCCCACCGAAAAATGCGCCATAGGGAGAAGCAAGTCCCCCCAATACCGCGATCACAAAGGCTTTCAGCGTATACCCCCCTCCCATGTAAGGATTGATGCCGACGGGAATGAACATGGTTAGCAGAACACCGCTCAGTACGGTAAGACCAATGCCGAGGGCGAAACTCAGGGCGTAGACCCAACCCACGTTGACCCCGCAGACTCTGGCGCCCTCGCTGTCTTCGACCACACTTCTCATGGCATTACCCGCCCTTGTCTTTTTGAACCAGAAGTAGAGGGCGAGGGCAATGAGGGCACTGCCGATGGCGGCGTAGAGTTTTGCTAGGGGAAGGACCGTGATAGTCAGGTCGATTTTGCCAACCGCCCAATTGTACCCCCTAAACTCGGATCCAAAGACGAGTCTCACGATTTCTTCGAGGAGTACACCCATGGCAAAGGTCGCCAGAAGAGATGCCAGTTCAGGGGCCTTGATGAGTTTTCGGATAGCCGTATAGTAAAAGAACAGACCAATGCCCATGCCGAGTGCAAAGGCAAAGGGCAGGGCGAAAATCGGATTAATGCCGAGGTTATTGAACAACCACAGGGTGGTGAATGCCCCCACCATAATAAAAGCGCCATGTCCGACATTCACCACCTTCAGCACCCCGAAAATCAGGCTGAGACCCATGGTGGCCATACCGTATATTGCACCCAAGACCAAACCTTGAATGAGATTACCCAAGAGCTGTTCCAGAACCATCCTGTTCTCTCCTCGTCAATGAATGAGAAATCTCCCCAGGTGTGGAACCTGTAGCCTGTCATATGCCCTATTGATTTTACGATGGAAAACCTGTTCCTCCCCCGCCCAGTGGGGCGAGGCCATTTCTATGCGCCGGGGTCCTTTACCTGCATACCTTGTTTGGAAGCATCATATTGCGAATAAACCCCGCGCCCCTATTGTTTTGGAGCAGCGACCTTTCCCTTGGCCTTTTCGGCAAATGTCGGTATGGGGTATGCGACCTCACCAGTCTGGGCCTCGCTGGGCCAGACGATAATGCGTTTTCCCATCTGCCATTGGACATCAACCATGGAATGACCGACCTGAAGACCGGTTTCATCCACATCCCAACCTCCATAAAAGGACATGAATTGGAGGTCTCCCAGGGCGGCCCTCACTTTGCCGCAATCGAGGCTGTCCGCCTTTTGGACCGCCAAGACATAGGCCAGGACCTGTGCACCGGCCTCCGCCGCGTGGTAATCAGGAATAATATCCTTGCCGAGGGCCTTCTTGAAAAGGCCGACAAATTCGTCCTGGTCGGGTCCGATCCAATGCAACCCGGTTTTTTTCGCTTCCTGCTCTGAATATTTTACACCGTACTCCCAGTGGGAAGGCCCCATGACCCCCTCCGCCATGTAGGTCAGGGCCTCGTAGAAGGCCGGTAGTGTCGCTGCTGCGATCAGTGACAGGGCATTGACATCGATATCCAGGTCGGCCATTTGCCGGTTGAAGAGCTGTCCGTCTTCGAAGTGCCCGCCACCCAGGACGAAATCGGGCTTTGATGCCTTCAGTGCGGACAAGAGCGGTGTCAGGTCCGATACCCCTTTGGGATAGGTGCGTTTGAAGACGATTGAAAATCCAAGCGCCCCAGCATGTTTTTCCGCACCATGCATGACCATTCTTGCAAACTCGGAATCTTCATAGGCAAGGGCGACCTTCTTGGCCCGGGGATCGATGGTGTGGATCATCTCCAGGGTCCCCATGTGATAACTGGTGGCCGGTCCGATGGTTTGGACGATATATTCGAATCCCTGCTCGAAAATTTTATTGTTCGCACCACCATGGTCCATATAAAGCATCTTACGGCTTTCGGCCACAGGTGCTCCCCGCAAGGTAAGCCCTGAACTGTAGGGGGCAAAGATTACGTTCACCTTGTTCACGGTTATCAAACGCCCGATCAGGCTCGTAACCGCCTCTTTTTTGGATTCACAGTCGTAGTACTTGTACTCGAGGGGAACTTTCTTTCCGGCAAGCTTGACGCCTCCGTAACTCTTGTTGATCCATTCAACGCAGGCCTTGATGCCCCCGACGGCCTGTTCCCCGGCCTTCGCGTATTTGCCGGAAAGGCAGGCCGGATGGCCGATCACGACCTTGGATGCCGCCACGGCATCGGACACCGTAAAAATTGCCGTCACCGCCACGAAACAGACAACCCCAATAAAGCCTTTGACTCTCATGACAACCCCCTTTCTCATTCTATCACGAATGAAATGAAGCCCTTTCAGGACTGCGTGAATCGGCATAGACCCATGTGTCCCTGAAGGATAATGAAAACCTCGGGTCCTTGATCTCGATGCATACGTAGGACGAGACCGTCAAACTTTGCTCGGATCCGAGATTCCTCAGTAAGATATTATTCGGGCGGCAAAGCGGCCGATAATGACCGCAACATTATGGAAAAAAGGAAAAATAAATTTGAAAATTTTGGAATGTTTTGTTTTTTTGGATGGTTACAATGAAAAGGCATTGGATACGTGAAGCTGTTTTTGGAAAAATATCAGAACACTATGAGCCTTCAGAGGCTTCTATGGTATGATTGTTTACGTTTTGATCTTTGAGGGGACTGGGATTTTTTCAAGAACAGGTGGAGATGAAGGCGAAACATTAAGGGCCTGATTCTCGATCCATAACTGAACAGGGGACGAAGACAATGGTCGGAAAAAAGGTGACGGTGGATCTGAAAATATAAGGTCACATTTTACCTGCAAGACATAAGACCATTTCAAACCTTTAAAGGATATAGGTAAAATGGTTTGCGGGTCAAGAAAAAACATGAAATTTACACCGGATATAAATGAATAGCCTTTACAGGGAAAAGGTTTTAATGATCGTTAAAGTGTCGTTTTTCCTATTGCTTATCCATTGCCTGTTTGAGGAGCCTGTGTTATCTTGAAGACAGATCATGTGTGTGGCGATTGTTTAGCTGGGTTTTATCCAGAAATTAAAGATTTCAGGATGGAGCGGTCAGCCATCAGCTTAAGGACTTGTTTCTTAGCGGTTTTTGCTGACGGCTGAAAGCTGATCGCTGATAGCGAGAGTCCGGGAATGGTCATTTTCGGATGAGCACTAGCTAGTGCCCATCCGGAAATAGAATCAGGGCACGCGTGAATTTTCAATTCAGTCCCGCCATGGCGGGATTGCAAGTTCAAGGAAAACAAGAGGTTGCGCGGAGACGTACGAGCAGTACGTCGCACAAGAAACCTCGCAGTTGGACGCGGACCTGTCCCGTCGCAAGCGGGGAATTGCGAAAAAGAGCCATTTCTGGATGAAAACTAGCTGGCGACCTTTCAGTCAGGGGAACACCTGATGCCTATTTATGAATATGAATGTTCTTCCTGCACCATCAGATTTCAGCGCCTGGTGATGCAAAACGATTCCGAGGAGGAAATCGTCTGTCCCGAATGCGGCGGCAAGGAATTAAAAAAATTGATTTCCCGGGTTGTCTATCATGTATCCGAACTGGATCGAATGTCCTCTTTTGATCCCGAAAAATCAAATTCCGACGCCTTTTACCTCGACACGCGCAATATCGGCCTGCATGCAAAAAAAAAGGCACAAAAAGCCGGGGTGGATTTAGGGGACCAGTTTGAGGCAAAGTTGGAAAAACTGAGAACCGATCCCTCAAGTGTTATCAAGGACAGTGAATAGCCGGATGCACGCGTTGATTGGACGAATCGTCAAGCGTTCTTACTTGAATAATCAACAGGAGATCTCATAATGCCTGAAGCGCACCACAGCCCTATCGAGGGCGATGTTGTTCTGATCCACTTTCAGGATAAACCCGCAGCATATGCGCGCATTGAACTTATCGAACCCGACGTAAAAAAAAATTGGTACCAGATCACCCTCCTGTTACTGACCATTCCTTCTCAGACCGTGACCTGGATTTTGCGTGAAGAATATATAAACGGCACTCCCTTTACCATGGGAGGTAAATCTGTAAGACTGGGGGAGGTTAGGAAGACACTCCCCGAATATGTGAGGAAAGAGGACAAGGGGACAAACGAAAGGAAGGCAATGGAAAGACCCGCCAAAGTGATCCCTTTGAAAAAAAAGACCTGAAGAGGACCGGAATTCGGCCCTGCGAACTCCCATTCTGCCGGGCGTAGGATTGCCTCTTTCCCAATGTATCCAGGATGCATCAATAAATGAAATCGGGGCATAAGTGAATTACCGGTTCAGAGATATCGGGGAATTCTTCCGATACCCGTCACGCTCCGTTTGCTTTCTTTATCTCACCTCTCCATCTTTCAATTGATTGCCATGAAATCACTCTATGTTTTAATGATACGATTGGTCTTATCCTTTTTCCTGGCCTATTTTATTTCCCGGTTTTTCTTTCCCGGAAAATCACTGCTTGGTGTCCTCGGCCTGGCGGTCGCTATGTGTGCCTTGGCCTATTTGTTTCAATATACAAGAAAAAGAGACAAGGGAGAGAAGGATGGAACCTGAAAAATACGTGTTTTCCTTTGAAGAAGGAGACCCAAAAGACAAAAAACTCCTTGGAGGGAAGGGCGCCAATCTCTGCGCAATGACCCAGAGGGGACTTCCCGTACCTCCTGGATTCGTTATCTCTACGAAGGCCTGTCTGGCGTATCTTGATGCCGGGAAGAAACGACTCGATACCAAGCTCACCGAACAGGTGAAACTGGACATGGCTGATCTGGAAAAAAAGACGGGCAAAGGTTTAGGGGACCCCCTGAATCCATTGCTGGTCTCCGTGAGGTCCGGTGCAGCGATCTCGATGCCCGGCATGATGGACACGATTTTGAATCTCGGCCTGAATGATGAATGTGTGAAGGGCCTCATCAAAAGCACCGAAAACGAACGATTTGTCTTTGACGCCTATCGCCGATTGATCCAGCTCTTCGGATCGGTGGCCCTTAACATCACTGATGAGGATTTCGATGAGATATTCAACCGCATCAAGAAAGAATATAAAGTGAGGGAGGACACTCAGCTTAACGGGGAGGCCTTAAAAAAGATCTGCAGCAGTTTTTTGACCCTGATTGAAGAGAAGAGTCGAAGGCCCTTTCCTCAGGACCCATACGAGCAACTGGAAATCGCCATCGAAGCGGTTTTTAAGTCATGGATGGGAAAGAGGGCCGTGGATTACCGAAGAGAGTTCAACATCACGCAAGATATGGCCGACGGCACGGCTGTCAATGTGTGTACGATGGTCTTCGGAAATATGGGCGATGACTGTGCTACGGGCGTGGCCTTCACCAGAAATCCCGGCACGGGCGAAAATCGGCTTTTTGGGGAATACCTGATCAATGCTCAGGGTGAAGATGTCGTCGCCGGCATAAGAACACCCAAGACGATCAGCGAACTGCGAAGAGACATGCCCCGGGTCTATCGAGAGTTGGAAGATCTCAGACATACCCTCGAAAATTACAATAGGGAAGTCCAGGATTTCGAATTCACTGTTGAGAATGGAAAACTCTTCTGCCTCCAGACCCGAAACGGAAAGATGAATGCATCCGCATTCATCAAGACTTCCATTGATATGGTTAACGAGGGGCTGATCTCCGAGACCGAAGCCATCCTGAGAATCCAACCGGATATGCTTGTGCAACTCCTTCATCCGAGGCTCGATCCGGATGCGGAGACCGAAGTCCTTGCCCAGGGCCTGCCTGCATCTCCGGGTGCCGCATCCGGCAGGATCGTATTCGACGCCGACCGGGCGGAGAGCAAAGCAAAATTGGGAGAAAAGGTCATTCTCGTTCGAGAAGAAACCAAACCTGATGATATTCATGGTTTTTTTGCCTCTCAGGGTATCCTGACAAGCAGAGGAGGAAAGACTTCTCATGCCGCGGTGGTGGCAAGAAGCATGGGAAAGCCCTGCGTTTCGGGTTGCGAGGCCATCGTCATCAACCAACTGGCAAAAGAAGCCCTGATTTCCGGCCTTCATTTAAGGGAAGGGGACATCATCACAATCGACGGAAGTACGGGCAATGTCTACCAGGGAGTCGTTCCCACAATTGAACCCGAGTTCGTGGATGACCTTCTTGTGTTGCTGGAATGGGCAGATGATTTATCTGAACTCAAGGTCATGGCCAATGCCGACACGCCGGAATCCGTGACCAAGGCCCTGAACTACGGGGCGATGGGTATTGGATTGTGCAGAACGGAACGCATGTTCAATCAGCCGGAGCGGTTGCCCGTTGTTCAAAAGATGATTCTGGCGGAGACCGTTGACGAAAGACAGAGTTACCTGGATCAGTTGCTACCCTTTCAGCGGGAAGACTTCAAAGAGATTTTTCGAATCATGCACGGTCTCCCGGTTACCATTCGCCTGCTTGATCCTCCCATCCATGAATTCCTGCCCTCGGAAGAGGAATTGATTCACGAGATCTCTCATTTGAGGGAAATGCGGCAGACCGTGGAAGGCATGGCCGAACTCCCGGATACACTGAAAATCATGGATCCGGAACTGCATGAAAAATACGTGGATGAGCTGGAGGCCATTACCCAGGGCCTCGAAGAATTAAAAAACCGCCATCTTGCCGAAGAGCTCATTGGGGCAAAAGAAGGGGTTCTGCAGAAGGTGAAATCCCTGGCCGAGACCAACCCTATGCTCGGTCACAGGGGGGTCCGGCTCGGAATTACCTATCCGGAAATCTATGCCATGCAGATCCGAGGGATCCTTGAAGCTGCAGGGGAATGCATCAAAGAAGGGGTAGAGGTCCACCCGGAAATAATGGTCCCCCAGGTCTGCACCCTGGAAGAATTGAAATGGGTCAAACGATATGTCGTAGAAATCCACGAAGAGGTCGAAAAGAAATTTAAGATTGAGTTGGCCTACAAATTCGGGACCATGGTCGAGGTCGTAAGGGCCTGCATGAGGGCTGGCCGCCTTGCCGAGTTGGCCGAATTCATCTCATTCGGAACCAACGATCTGACCCAGGCGACCTTTTCTTTTTCCCGGGAGGATGCGGAAAACAAGTTCCTTCCGCTTTACAATGAAAGGGGCATATTGCAGCACAATCCCTTCGAGATTCTCGATATCAAGGGCGTTGGGCGTCTTATGATGATCACGGCGGAATGGGCGAGAAAGACCAGGCCTGAAATGAGATTCGGCATTTGCGGTGAACACGGTGGTCATCCCGATGCCATAAGTTTCTGCCATCATGTTCAGCTAAGCTATGTGTCCTGCTCGCCGCCAAGGGTCCCCATCGCAAGGCTTGCCGCCGCCCACGCCAAGCTGAAGGAGAACGAATACCAGCTCATATAGTGACCCGGATTCGCCTGTGGGTTCTATCTGTCGGAATTCCCGCATTTAATAGCCAAGGCCGGATATCAGAGGGTTAGTGGCTGTAGTGTGAAAAATTGTAGAGTCGATGGGTAAAACGTGCGAGACGATCGAGGCCCGCCCCAGCCTCACCCTCCGAGTCATCCTTAGACCTCAGAATGTCGTGGTTGATAACCGGCATAGCATTCTTGAAGTTCAGAGGGGACAATGCACCGATGTGATCGATGATTTTCAACTTATGGTATCGCTTGGCCGTAGCGTTCATGGCCTTCAAGATCTCACCCCTCTTACTCCCATATTTTTCCTGCATGGATTTAGCAGCGATCCAGTAAGATTCGAGAAAGGTCTTAGCCAATGAGGCAAAAATCGGCAGCTTGACGAAGCCGAGCTTAGTGATTTGGTAGCCTCCCTTTTCCGGAGAACCGGACAGGAACGCAGGTTCCAAAAAAAGCTCGATCAAGTCGAGGATTTCTGCCCGGAAATCCTCCCGTTCATCGAAAACAAACTCATTTCTGAAAACCTGCTTCAGGAAGGCATAGTCTTCGAGAATCGATTTCAGTTCTTTTGTTTCTTCTGCACCGCTCAGGAGAGATACGGCCGCAAAGGCGTGCGCGATAAAAAAATGAATGATGCTGTTCTTGTAATATTCAAGTTCGAGCTGCTTATCGTCTTCCATATAGTAGAACGGTTCATCGGCACTATCCGTTTTTTCCAGCAAGTCGATGATTTTCCAGTCTACAAGAAGTGGGAGGGTTTCCTGGACAGCCCTTGATGCATCCGTCAGCGAATCGGTTACCGGGGCACTTAATCTTTTGAGAAAGGCCAGGAAAACGCCGACAGTCTCAATAAGCTCGGAAGGATGAAATCCTTTGCGGTGATCGGCGAGGATGGCCGTGGCTACAATGGACAGCGGCGTGACAGGCGTGACCTGGTTGATGGATCGAACCAGCGAAAAGGCCAAATCGCGAGGGGTTTCATGGGAATAGGCACCTGTTTCGGCCAGGTATTCGTTCAGGGAAAAGGGGTGCGCAAAACGGATGTAAATCTTTCCGTATTTTCGTTTAAGAAAACGCCTTGCCTTAATCATTTGCATGACGTTTTCTTTTTCCTTGGGACGTCCGCCCAGTTCCTGGATATAGGATTTTTCTTCGACGATTCTGTCGTAGGCGATGGAGGCCGGAACAAAAATGAGGTCATTGCAGAACCCTTCCTGATGAGCACTGAGGAGGATGGAAAGAAAGCCGGTCTTTGGAGAGATCAGTTTTCCGTTCCGACTCCTTCCTCCCTCGATGAAAAATTCAATGGGATGTCCCTCTTCGAGCAATGCCTTGATATATCGATTGAAGACCTCCAGGTAGAGTTTCGCGTTTGTGAAAGACCTGCGGATAAAAAAGGCCCCGGACTTTCGAAAGATATGGCCCATGGGCCAAAAGGCGAGGTTTTTCCCGGCGGCGACCCTTGGCGTATGCATATGATATTCGCTGAGAATGTAATTTAAAATCAGGTAATCAATGTGGCTCTTATGGGATGGGACATAAATCAGTGTTCCCTTTCGAGCCCACTCTCTGACCGTCGCCAGGCTTGCCGTATCGACTTCTATTCCATCGAAATGCCTCTTCCAGAGCCATTTTAGGGCCTTTCGAAAGATCTGGATATAGGTGATGTTAAAATCAGCGGCAATTTCGTCAAAATATTCTCCGGCCTTTTTACGCTTCTGTTTGAGGGCTTTTTTCCCCCCGCCTGCCATGCTCGTGAGTTTCTCCCGGACTCGGTTGTCCATGAGCACGGTTTCTTTGATCTGTTGCCTGGATTTCATAATCGGGCCGAGAATGATCCGCTTCTGGCTGTCGATGCTTTCAACGAGAATCTGTTTGATTTCCGCAGCCATTTCTTGAAGAGATCTGTCGGGCGGTTGCTGTTTCAGGTAGGCCTTGAGATCAAGAGGACGCCCGAAATCGATAAGGGTCTTTCGGTTGTGACGGAGAAAAAGGGCTATTTTTCGAATGGCACCGGGATTGTCTTTGTATCCAAACAGAATGCTGGTGAGATTCGATTGTACTCTTTCAGGCGTTTTGTTAAAAAGAAGCAACTGGGGGACCAAGTAAATGGGCCTTTCCATATTTTTCTGGACCTCCAGCAGGAACTGAAAGCGATCTTTTTCTGCATGCACAAAATGTCTGACAAAACCCTTGGGGTCGACCAGAAAAACGAGGAAGGGCATTCCCGCCTCAAGGGCCTGCTTGTAAAAACCCGATTGGTAGGGACTGGGGATGCGCTGACCCTTGAGGATGAAGGATAGCCGGGACAGAAAAATCTTTACAAAGCGGGTGAAGGGTAATAGCATGGAAACATTGAGATCAAAGGCTATTTGGGGATAGGGAAGGCGCCTTCTTCGAAAATTGTAGTGGCAGAGCATGTAATCCAGCTTACCCCTGTACTTGATAGCATAAACCACCGTTCCGTCCCTGTGCATCTGTTTAAGGGCTGTTTTCATGTTTTCATCAATATGAGGCCGCTGAAAAAGCTTGTAAAGGAGCCAACCCAACAGGAATCCCGGTTTGTGATCAAGCACATAGGGATAAACAGCCTTTTCTCCAAAAATATCCATCTCTTGTATTTTTATCCTCGTTATTTTCCGGAAAATTGAACTTATTGATAGCCAGATCCAGCCGTTAAATCAAGTTTTTTGTGGACCAAAGGCCGATTGCTGGGGTGTCTGTTCAATTTCCGGTTGATCAGTTTATTGACAAAATTGTTTTTGTGTTTCAGACTGCGGCAAAAAGGGAGGCCATTATGTATAGACCTATGGTTGTATCCGGTTTAACCGTAGATCCCCTGACAAATAGCCCAATCGTTATTCTCAAAGAGGTTGAGGGTGAAAGAACCCTGCCTATATGGATTGGTCTTCTCGAAGCTACTGCCATTGCCAGTGAGCTGGAGGGCATTAAATTTTCGCGGCCCATGACCCATGATCTGCTCAAAAATATCATGGATTTGATCGATTTAAAAGTGATCAAAGTTGAGGTCTGCGACCTGAAGAACAATACCTACTATGCCTTGATTCATATCAATATCAAGGGTAAAGAAATTTCAATGGATGCAAGGCCGAGTGACGCCCTTGCTATTTCCCTGAGAATGGGCGCGCCGATATTTGTCTCGGAAGAAGTCATCAGCAAGTCTACTCAGATTGACTTGAAGGCTGAGCCGGAAGACAAGTCCGAGCAGGGAAAGAAGTGGCAGGAGATCCTGGAAAAGTTAAATCCGGATGATTTTGGCAAGTACAAAATGTAGCGCTGAATCTGGACGCTTTTGATTGGATTTTGTGTCCGGTCAACCGTTGAAAATCGTTGAATTTCTAATCGCACCGTTGGGCAAAAATTGTCATGATCGACCTGCATACACATTCTATCTTCAGTGACGGGGCCTTGATTCCGTCCGAACTCATAAGACGATTTGAATTCATGGGATATGAGGCCGTGGCCATCACGGACCACGCCGATTCATCCAATCTTGACTTTATCGTTCCCAGAATTGTGCAGGTTGCCTGCGATTTGAACGGCACACAATCGGTAAAGGTCGTCCCCGGGGTGGAACTCACCCATGTCCCACCTGAACGCATCGGACCTCTGGCAAAAACGGCCCGGGAGTTAGGTGCCAAGCTGGTCGTCGTTCATGGAGAAACCATCGTCGAACCCGTCGCACCCGGAACCAACCTGGCTGCACTCAAGGCGGATATAGATATCCTGGCCCATCCGGGTTTAATCCGCATGGATGAAGTGCAATTGGCCATAAAAAGAGGGATATTTCTGGAAATCTCGGCTAGAAAAGGCCACAGTCTCACCAACGGGCATGTGGCCAATCTGGCAAAGAGGGCCGGCGCCGAACTTGTTTTGAATTCAGACGCCCATGAACCGGACGATTTAGTGACGGAACAATTCGCTCGTCATGTTGCCGAAGGCGCCGGGTTGCCTTCGGGTTCGCTGGATGGTCTCCTCGACAATTCACGGGCCCTTCTGAAGAGGATCGGCTACGCCCTCTGAGGAAATTATTCCTCTCCCCGTTCCCACATCACTTCACAGCCTTTTAACTCCACAAGACATTTGTTTTAATAGGGAATCATTATTTATTGTTTGCTAGTTACCGTAAAAAATACGTATCCGTCATAGTGCCTGGGTGTCTCACGAAACGGATATTGACTTGAATTTCTGAACCGGGAAGTCTATTTTGCGCTTATGTTTAATTTTGAATACGTCGGAAACCTCCACATTCATTCCCGCTATTCGGATGGCAGCCTCAGAGTGCCTGAAATCGCCGCCTTGGCGACCGAGTCGGGATTGGACTTTATCGCCCTCAATGACCATGAATTTTTGACGGACGACCTCCATCTGGAAGAGGAGGGCTTCTATGGCAAGACCATGGTTTTTATGGGCCTGGAGATCGGTAGACACGATCATCATTATCTGGCCTACGGCCTCAATGACTTGGTTAAGGGTGAAAACCTCAGTCCCCAGGAAGTGATCGACCGAGTCAATGATCAGGGAGGGTTTGGATTCCTCGCCCATCCATTTGAAAAGGGCATGCCATTTGTGGATAAATCCAGGTCCTATCGGTGGAAGGATCTGTCCGTGGATGGGTACCGGGGCATCTGCCTGTGGAATTTCTCATCCCGTTGGAAGGAGAGGGTCAAAACACCCCTCCATGGGTTGGTGTTTCTTGCCTTTAAAACTCAACTTTTCAAGGGGCCCAGCCGGACAACCCTGGCCTTTTGGGATGACATGTGCCGACACAGGCGAATCTCCGCCATCGGTGGGTCAGACGCTCACGGAAGCCTTTTCAAATGGGGACCCATTCATATTCGGCCCTTGTCATATGCTTTCCTTCTGCATGCTTTGAACGTCCATGTCTTCCTGCATAAAAAGATCTGGAAAGATTTTGCGGCGGGTAAAGAGGCCATATACGAGGCCCTCAGCGAAGGGCGCCTGTTTATCGCGCATGACGGACTCTGCCCTGCAAGGGGGTTCCGCTTTGATTTCATGTCTTCCGACGGGTCCTATCTCGTCATGGGAGAGGAAGGGACCTTTCAGAAAGGGGAAATAGTCATCGAAATTCCTGCAGATGGGGAGATCCGGCTCATCAAAGACGGTCGACTTGAAAAAAAATGGCAGGACAGAGAAGCGGTTTTCAGTGTGAAAGAAAAGGGGGTTTACCGGGTCGAGGTGTACCGCCGACTTTTTCTATTCGGGTGGCGACCCTGGATCTTTTCCAATCCGATCTATCTGAGGTAGTTTCCGTCCATTGAAAAGATCTGATCAGTGTGCCCAATTTTGATTTTCAACTTCTGAATCTTTCCGATCTCAAGCGTTTCGATGAAAATGACCCGTCACCGGCCAACCCGGAGACGATATGCACCTCTATCTTTCGGAGGCCCCGGAAGGACCTCGAACGTGGGAGAGCGTTGATCGCTGGTTATTTTTTCGAAAGGGAAGGCGTTAAATCCGGTGGATTCGTCGCTCGCTGGCAGACCTGTCCAAGACATTGGGCAGGCATGTGGTAATCATTATGTTTTCCTATTGCATTTAGATCCGAGTTTTTATAGTTTGTTAAGACTCCACAAAATATCCATGGAAAAGCGTGGAGGTTTTGCCGTATTTTGTCAGGTTTTACACGTGAAGTATCATGGAAGGTATGGCATATATCGGCCTGATTTTAAAGAAATATCTGACCTATGCCTGGGTGGCGGAATTGGTAGACGCAAGGGACTTAAAATCCCTCGGAGCTTAGCTCCGTACGAGTTCGATTCTCGTCCTAGGCACCAGAA
>CAZXWJ010000086.1:0-8911 GCA_964644375.1 uncultured Desulfobacteraceae bacterium
GCATTCAGGTGGCCGTGGATTGAGGCCGGGAAGAAGCTGAAAGCTCAAAGCTGAAGGCTCAAAGCTGAAAGGTGGAAACCCTGAACCCTGAACCCTGAACCTGAAAAAAATATCTCTCACAGAGTCCGCAGGGAACACAGAGAAGGAAAAATCCGAAATTTGAATATCGAAATACGAAACAAATTCAAAATTTTAATTCCCAATGTTGACGATCTCATAAAAAATCGAAAAGTTCCGTTTTCCGTCACTCCCGCGAAGGCGGAAATCCAGTGTTTTTGGATACTTATGGACTCCCGCCTTCGCGGGAGTGACGAGGATTTTGACTTTTTACGAATGCATCAATGTTCAAAATTAAAAAGCTTTGAATTGCAAATGGATACGGGAAAGTTTCCATAATATTAAATTTTTGTTTTGGTCTTTCAAATTTTGGGAATTTGAGTTTGTTTCGGATTTCGAATTTCGACATTCGGATTTGAAGCGCGAATGGGTATAAATACCCCCTTCGAGGGGGTTACCTGAGTCCTTCCGCTCTGCTGGCGGAGCCTCACTTCACGGATTCAGCTGATCATCCGAATGATCCTTGATCTCAACCAGATTTATTGCGCTTTCCCACTTGAAAAAGGAGATGATTGAAGGGGTATGCATCACTTTCAATACCGAAAAGATGAGCTCTTCTGTGAGGATGTCCCTGTTTCGGAGATCGCCGAGGCGGTGGGAACGCCCTTCTATCTCTATTCCCATGCCACTTTGACGAAGCATTTCAGGGTCTTTGACGGTGCCTTTGAGGACATGCCGCATCTCACCTGCTTTTCCGTGAAGTCCAACTCGAACCTGGCGATCCTGAGGCTTTTCGCCCTGAACGGGGCCGGCGCGGATATCGTCTCCGGAGGTGAGCTTTTTCGCGCCCTGAAGGCCGGCATAGACCCGAATAAGATTGTGTACTCTGGCGTAGGCAAAAGGACTGAAGACATGGCATACGCCCTCAAGTCGGGTATCCTGCTCTTTAACGCGGAATCCTCTCAGGAAATTGCACTACTCGATGACGTGGCCCGAAAGTTGGGAAAGAAGGCGCGGATTTCCATCAGGGTCAACCCGGATGTGGATCCCCTGACCCATCCCTATGTGTCGACAGGTCTCAAGGAAAACAAATTCGGTATTGATATTCGAAAGGCCCTGGATGAATATAAAAAGGCGGCGGGGCTCAGCCATTTGCTCGTCTCGGGCGTCTCCTGCCATATCGGGTCACAGTTGACAGAGGTCGGTCCCTTTGTGGATGCCCTGGGTCGGATCAAGGGTCTCATGGCGCAATTGCAGGATGCCGGTATTCGAATCGATTATCTGGACCTGGGCGGCGGACTGGGCATTACCTATGACAGGGAGGCCCCTCCCCACCCGAAGGAGTATGCCGGGGCCGTCAAAAAAGAAATAGACATGAACGGACGGACCCTGATCCTGGAGCCGGGTCGCGTCATCATGGGCAATGCAGGGATCCTGGTGGCGAAAGTTCTGTACACCAAAACGGGCGAGGGTAAACGGTTTATTATCGTGGATGCGGCCATGAACGACCTGATTCGGCCGAGTTTGTACGGTTCCCACCACGGCGTCCAGCCCGTGAGGATCGCGGGTCGCGAAAGGATAACGGCCGATATCGTGGGGCCCATATGCGAGACCGGAGACTTTCTCGCGAGGGACAGGGAGGTGGAGTCCTTTGAGCCCGGAGAACTCCTGGCCGTCATGAGTGCCGGGGCCTATGGTTTCAGTATGTCTTCCAACTACAATTCCCGCCCGAAGGCCGCTGAAGTGATGGTCAGGGACGATAGGTATCAGGTCATTCGGGCCAGGGAGACCTATGAGGATCTGATGAGGGGGGAAAAAATTCCGGAATTTCTGGGCGATGACAGATGAAGGGCTGAATTTTGCTTGCCGCGCCGTCTTGTCTCGATGTAGCTTCATGCGAAGGCGGAAGCGTTGTGCAAGGCGGAACCCCTGAACCTGAAACGATATATCTCTCACAGAGTGCCCGGAGAACTCAGATTTTTTATTTTTTTTCCATTATTTGTCTCAGTGTGCTTTGTGAGCTTTAGCGAAGCCCCGCACATGGGACAGGCAGGGCGAGAGGAAAAAAGAATAATTAGCCACAGACCACACAGACCCACGCAGACTGGAGAATTTTTTCCCGGCGGACGTCGCCGGGAAAAATCGGTCATGGCCTTCGGCCAGGGATGTGTTCAGCAAAACCGATTCCATGTTTAGATGCTAATCGTGATCTAGGACCAGGATTATTTAAGGCACAAAAGCTGAGATCGGCGATTCATATTACGGCTTCTTCAAACAGCATAGCCTATTGCCCGAAGGGCTACACCTTTTCCTTTGCCATGTCGGCAAAGGAAAAAGTCTGCGGTTGTCTGTGTGTGTCGAGCAAGCGAAGTGAGCGGGTGGCCAATAACCAGGCTCAAAGCTGAAAGCTCAATGCGTCGGAGGCGCATAAAAGCTGACCGCTACTATCTGAAATTTCTGATTTCAGGATGGATACGACTAATAATTATGAGTGGAATCAAGGACCAAATGGCGGACGAACCCATCGAATTTTGGAAGATGAACGGCAGTGGGAACGACTTCATCCTGATAGACAACCGTGAAGGACGGATTGCCGAGGCGGAATTGGGTCCCCTGGCTGCAAGGACTTGCCGGCGAAGGGAGTCGGTGGGGGCGGACGGGCTTATCGCCGTCGTAAAATCCGATTGCTGTGATTTTGGCTGGCGGTTTTTTAACGCCGACGGAGGGGAGGGGGAAATGTGCGGTAACGGGGGGCGTTGCGTTGCCCGTTTCGCCTACTTAAAAGGCATCGCCGGGGCCGTAATGACCTTCGATACCCTTGCCGGACCGGTTTCCGCAGAGGTTACGGGAAGAATCGTCAAGGTCTTGATGCCGGATCCCTTTGACTATCGAAAAGACATCGACCTGGCCCATGAACCGGGTTGGGTTCATGCGGACTTCATCAACACGGGCGTGCCCCACGTCGTTATCCGGGTCGAAGACCCGGGGGATCATCCCGTCGTGGCGCAGGGGAAAATGATCCGGTATCATCGTCTCTTCTCGCCCCAGGGGACGAACGCCAATTTTATGAGGGTCCTTGGGCCGGACCTGATTGAACTCCGGACCTATGAGCGGGGCGTTGAAGATGAGACCCTCGCCTGCGGCACCGGTTCCATTGCTTCGGCCCTCACGGCGGCCGCCAGGGGCCTGGTCGGGTCTCCGGTGAGAGTCAGGACAAGGGGCGGAGAAGAATTGCATATCTATTTCGATCAGGAGGGAGATCAGTTCAGCCGGATCTATCTGGAAGGGAGTACGTCCCTTTTGTACAAGGCCCGGCTCCATGAAGAGGCCCTTTAGGGGCTATTTGCACAGATCGAAGGCCTGCCCGCCAGCCAAAGGCGGGTTACCCGCCGGCGGTCAATCAGCCCTTAAACCGTTGAACCCAAACTGTCACGTTAATCATCACTTTAGTCACTTGTAACTTTTATCACCGAAGCCAGGAGGCGGAAATGTTTAAAGGATCCATAGTCGCCATCATTACTCCGTTCAAGGATGGTAAAGTAGACGAAGAGGCCTATCGGGCACTCATCGACTTTCAGATAGAAAACGGCACCAGCGCCATCGTCCCCTGCGGAACCACGGGAGAGTCCGCGACCCTGAGCATGGATGAACACGCTCAGGTGATCGATATTGCGGTGGATGCGGTCAAAAAAAGGGTCCCGGTCATTGCCGGCGCCGGGAGCAATTGCACCCGGGAGGCCATTGCGCTGACCGGGCATGCAAAAAAGGCCGGGGCCGACGCCACGCTCCAGGTGACCCCTTACTATAACAAACCCACACAGGAAGGCCTCTACGGGCATTACAGGGCCATTGCCGAGGCGGTCCCCTTTCCCCAGGTGCTCTACAACGTGCCCGGAAGGACCAGTGTAAACATGCTTCCCGAGACCGTGGCTCGACTTGCAGAACTCCCGGAGGTGGTGGCCGTCAAAGAGGCCTCCGGCAACCTCGGGCAGATGTGTGAAATCGTGCGTCTTGCCGGGGACAAGATTACGCTTCTTTCAGGCGATGACAACTTGACTCTGCCGGTGCTGGCAATCGGTGGCAAGGGGGTCATTTCGGTCGTTGCCAACATCGTACCCAAAGAAACCGCTGATACGGTCCGGGCCTGGGAGGACGGAGATCTGGACAAGGCAAGGGAACTCTTTTTCCGGTTCCTTCCCTTGAGCCGGGCCATGTTCTATGAGACAAATCCCGTGCCCGTCAAAACCGCGGCGGCACTCATGGGTAAGATCGGGGAGGAGATGAGACTGCCTCAGGTTCCCATGTCACTGCCAAACCTGCAGAAGTTGAAGGACGTTCTCAAGAGCTATCAGCTTATTTGAGGTGAAAGCTCAAAGCTGAAGGCTCAAAGCTCAAAGCTGAAAGCTGAAGGCTGAACGCTGACAGCTGACCGCTAATTTTACGGAGCGAAAAAATGACAAAAGTTATCATAGCGGGCGCTGCGGGACGTATGGGGCAGCGCATCCTTCATATGGTACAGCAGAGTGGCGAAGTGGATTTGGGAGGGGTCTTTGAAAGACCGGATCATGAGCGTGTGGGTCAGGATGCGGGCCGGGCGGCAGGCCTCGGAGACTTGGGAGTCAAGATAGCCGCCAGCCTCGAGGAAGTCATGGACCTCGGGGATGTCCTCATTGATTTCACCAGGCCTGAAGCGACCCTGGCAAATGCGAAAACGGCATCCACCGGAGGTCTGTCGATGGTCATCGGGACGACCGGTTTCAATAAGGATATGCGAAAGGAACTCAAGGCCCTTACCGCTGACCTGCGTTGCGTCATGGCGCCCAATATGAGTGTGGGGGTGAATGTCATGTTCCGGATTGTAGAAGAGACGGCCAAAATCCTGGGCAAGGATTATGACATGGAGATCCTGGAGGCCCATCACAGACTCAAGAAGGATGCCCCGAGCGGGACGGCGATGCGACTGGCCCGGATTCTGGCCGATTGCGTCGGCCGGGACATTGACAAGGCCGCGGTCTATGAACGGAAGGGGATCATCGGAGAGCGTTCCGATGAGGAGATCGGCATTCAGTCCTGGCGGGCCGGGGATATTACCGGGGAGCATACGGTGATGTTCGGGGGAATCGGCGAAAGACTGGAGGTGATTCATCGGGCCCATAACCGGGACAATTTTGCCCGGGGCGCGCTCAGGGCGGCCGCATGGGTCGTCAATCAGCCAACCGGGTTTTATGACATGCAGGATGTGCTCGGGCTTCGGTAGAAGTTGCAGTCAGGCATGAATGTCCTGTCATTTATCGTTTAGATCACCATGAAGAGCATGAAGGACATGAAGGGGAAAAAGGCGAAAGGATAAAGAGATAAGGACGACTGGAAGGATGGAATGCCGCGAAGTGATTTGATTCGCGGATATTATGATGTGTTTTCCAGTTGGAAAGAGCATTTGCTGCCCGCTTGTTTGCTCGGGAGCCAAGCTCGCCAAGGAGAGTATTTTTTAACGAATCGAAACGAACGATTCGATAAGGACTTCGAGCCCTTGCGGAAGAACCCATACTTAGCTTTCAGTCTTTAACCTTTGACCTTTAACCTCATTCCATGCGCTTCATGGTGAAGATTAAAACAGTTTTTTTGTAAGTAATAAAGGACGTAAACATGACGGTTTTCGAAAAAGCAGACAGGCTCAAGCACCTGCCACCCTACCTTTTCAAGGAAATAGACCGGAAAAAGGCCGAGGTCAGGAACAGAGGCGTGGACATTATTGATCTGGGCATCGGCGACCCCGATCTGCCGACACCTCCCCACATTATCGAGGCCCTGAAAAAGGCGGCTGAGGATCCCTCCAACCACAGATATCCCTCTTATGTGGGTATGAACGGTTTCAGGGAGACCGTCGCCGAATGGTACAAGACCCGATTCGGTGTTGCACTGGACCCCCAAAACGAGGTCGTCATTCTCATCGGCAGCAAGGAGGGCATTGCCCACCTCCCCCTGGCCTTTATCAATCCGGGTGATGCAGCCCTGGTCCCGTCTCCGGGTTATCCCGTGTACCATATCGCAACGCTGTTTGCGGGCGGACAGCCTTACTTCATGCCGCTCGAAAGAAAGAACGACTTTCTGCCGGATTTGGAGGGCATTCCCGAAGACATCGCGAAACGGGCCGGACTGATGTTCATCAACTATCCCAACAATCCGACGGCTGCAACGGCCGATCTCGACTTTTTCGATCGGGTCGTGGCCTTTGCCGAAAAGCATCGGATCCTGGTGTGTCACGATGCGGCCTATACGGAAATGGCCTTTGACGGCTATCGCCCCCCGAGCTTTCTGGAGGCGGAGGGTGCAAAAGAGGTGGGCCTCGAGTTTCATTCCCTCTCAAAGACCTACAATATGACGGGATGGCGGATCGGCTTTGCCGTGGGCAACCGGGAGGCCGTCCAAGGGCTCGGGGCGATCAAGAGCAATATCGATTCAGGGGCCTTTCAGGCCCTTCAGCTGGCCGGTCAGGAGGCCTTGAGGCATGATCAGGCCTGTGTGGAGGAAATGCGGGCGACCTATTCCCGGCGAAGAGATCTGATGGTCAAAGGGCTCAGGGAGGCGGGGTTTGAGCTGAATAATCCCTGCGCCACCTTTTACCTCTGGGTCAGGGTGCCAGAGGGGTTTACCTCTGCGGAGTTTGCAAGCCGGTTGCTGGACAAGGGGGTTGTCGTAACCCCCGGAAATGGTTTTGGGGAACCGGGCGAAGGGTACTTTCGTATCGCTCTGACGCAGAAAAGGGCGCGGCTCGAAGAGGCCGTTGAACGGATCAAGGGGATAGGGCTTTAGGAAAAGTGAATTTTAATATTTGGAATTGACAGCGATTTGCGGCGTGATTGATGCCTCTTTAGAGCAAATAAACAACACAGCCATGAAAGAACTTAAAACAACGGCCTACATAGGAATCGGATCCAATCTGGGCGAGAGGCATCGATATTGCCTCGAGGCCGTGGATCGGCTCAGACGCATACCGGATGTCGAGGTCACGGGGATGTCAGGCTGGTATCTCACAAGGCCCGTCGGCGTGGAAGGGCAGGACTGGTATGTCAACGGGGTCGTTTCGCTCGGGGTCCGCACCTCGGCCCAAGATTTACTGAAACAACTGATGGCCGTCGAGCAGGTCATGGGCCGGGTCAGGACAAAACGATGGGGTCCCCGGGTCATTGATCTGGATATCCTGCTTTTTGGAAAGAGCATCATCCAGGAAGACAACCTGAAGGTCCCTCACCCCCTCATGCACGTCAGGCGATTTGTCCTCATTCCCCTGGCGGAGCTGGCGCCGGAGGTGACCCATCCCTCCCTGGGGGCGACGATGACCCAATTGCTCGAGCAACTGCCGGCAGACGATCAAGAGGTCGTCCCCCTAAAGGAATAACCTATGCGTGTAATCATTCTGGCCCTACTGGTCTATATCTTGTTCCGCCTGGTAAAGGGCCTTTTTGTGTCGCGTCCGGAGATCCGAGGGACATCGGACGGAAAAGTGATCGACGAGATGGTGCAGGACCCCGTGTGTAAGACGTATATTCCTCGAAGGGGGGCCGTGAAACGTACCATTCATGGGCGGGTGTATTATTTTTGCAGCGATCAATGCGCGGCGAAATATGAAGAGCATGAAGAATGAAAAAGACAGGAAGGTGAAAAGCTGAAAGCTCAAAGCTCAAAGGGAGAGGAAAGAGGTTAAAGGATAAAGGTGAAAGACCAAAACTTAATAACAGTATGCCGCGAAGAGACACTGAGACGCAGGCATAATAGGGCTAAAGGACAAAGGCAAAAGGTTGAAGACTGAAAGCCAAGGACGGGTTTTCCCGCAAGGGCGAGAAGTCTTAATTGAATCTTCCTTTTCGATTCATCAAGAATGCTCTGTGCAGCGAACTTGGCATTTCGAACGAATCGCGCACACGGGAGGAGCGGGCGGTAAAGGCTGTTTTCAATTTGAAAATACGTTGGTAATTGACCCTTAACCTCTCTCAGCCTCTCACCTTTTGCCTTCTTCCCCTGCATGCCTTAGGGTAGGAGCTTTTTTTAAGCAAACGAAATGTAATTCAAGAAACCAAATCACACGCTGACAGCTGAGTGCTGAACGCTGATTGCAAAAAAGATGGAGGAACTATGAAATTTTTTATTGATACGGCAAACATAGAAGAAATTACAAAGGCAAACGAACTGGGTTTGCTGGACGGGGTTACGACCAATCCCAGTCTGGTATCCAGAGAGGGACGGGATTTCGAGGAACTCATCAAAGAGATCTGCAGCATTGTGGATGGTCCGGTGAACGCCGAGGTCGTGAGCACGGAAGCCGAAGGCATGTTAAAAGAGGCAAGGCACCTTGCTAAACTGGCCGACAATATTGTGGTCAAGATCCCCCTCATCAAGGAAGGGCTCAAGGCCGTCAAGATCCTTTCCGGTGAAGGCATCAGCACCAATGTGACCCTCTGCTTTTCGCCCATCCAGGCCCTCATGGCGGCCAAGGCGGGCGCAAGCTACATCAGCCCCTTTATCGGCCGACTGGACGATATCAGTCAGAAAGGGATGGATCTCATCGAGCAAATCGTGGCCATTTACGAAAATTACGGGTATGAAACCGAGGTCCTCGTCGCCAGTATCAGAAATCCCGTGCATGTTTTAGAGGCTGCCCTGATCGGGGCGGATATCGCCACGATCCCGTTCAAGGTGATGGAACAGTTGATCAACCATCCTCTGACCGATATCGGGCTTGAAAAATTTTTGGCCGACTGGAAGAAGATGGGGTAGTTATCAGCGGCCAGCGGTCAGGGATCAGCGATCAGCTATCGGCTGTCAGCGACATGCCGTGGGAAGTCCGGCACGGTGA
>CAZXWJ010000086.1:9011-16066 GCA_964644375.1 uncultured Desulfobacteraceae bacterium
TCAGCGATCAGCTATCGGCTGTCAGCGACATGCCGTGGGAAGTCCGGCACGGTGAAAGATCCGGGTCCGGAGGGCACGGCTTTGATTTACCCCCGGAGGGGGACCATAGTTGCAAGTGCCTAAAGTGGCGGTGTCGCTCTGCGACCTTCATCAGGAAAACAATCACAATAAAGAGATTGAAAATTCAAGGCTCCTGGAGTGATGGAATAGACAAACCTTTCCCCTTCGACCCGTTTGATGATGAGACGTAATTTTTTTCTGTGCATTTGTATCCCCTTTTTGTGGCTCGTGGTCCCAGACGCCTCGGCGGATATCTATCGTTATAAGGACAAAGACGGGGTCTGGCATTTTACCGATGTTAAATCGGATGCGCGCTACCGGTTGTACCTGCGGAGTTATCCCAAGCGCCCGTCCCGGTATATAAAGGAATATGAGGGCATTATTGCGCAGGCGGCCAGGCGGTTCAAGGTCGATCCGCTTCTGATCAAGGCCGTCATCAAGACGGAGTCTGATTTTAATCGCAAGGCGGTCTCCCGGACCGGGGCCAGGGGCCTCATGCAGCTTATGCCCCAAACGGCGGATGCCATGAAGGTGCGGGATTCCTTTGATCCTGAAGAGAATATCTTCGGAGGGACCCGATATCTCAGCTTGTTGATGAAACGTTTTCAAAACGACAAAAAATTGGTCCTCGCGGCCTATAATGCCGGGCCGGATACCGTTGAGAATCACAAGGGCATTCCGCCCTATCCGGAAACCCGCTCATTTGTCAAGAAGGTGCTGGGCTATTATGAGAGATTGAAGGCGGGGGGGGAGTGATCAGGGGGCAGGGGGTAGCATTCAGCGATCAGCAGTCAGCTGTTAGCGGTCAGCCAAGACCGCGAAGAAACAGGGCGCTGGGCTGAGCGCTGAACGTCCCGGTCGGGAGAGAGTCTTTCCGACGATTCAAGAAGGTCTTTTTTTCCAAAGGGCGGCATGACAAAAGCCCTTGAGAACCCCCGTGGAAGATCATCAGCTAACCTGCTTGATTCTCATGGTTTTTTGCTGACCGCTGACCGCTGACCGCTGATCGCTCTATTTTTCATTGACAAACCCATCAGATCTTATAAAATGCTCTTGTTTCGGCGGGAATAGCTCAGCTGGTAGAGCTCCACGTTGCCAACGTGGTTGTCGCGGGTTCGAGTCCCGTTTCCCGCTCCATTTTTTTAAAGAGCGGCGGCATAGCCAAGTGGCTAAGGCAGCGGTCTGCAAAACCGTTATTCACCGGTTCGAATCCGGTTGCCGCCTCCAGGATATGTGAGGGGTTAGTTTTCATGAGCTAACCTCTTTTTTTGTGTCCGGTCGTTTGTGTGTATAGACTTGCAACAAGTTGCAATTGAATGCACATAAGTTGCAATAAAATACCCTATTGGGCCGTCGGCTGTCTTTCTGTGAGGCCTAACTGTTTGAACTGGTTTGTAATTATTGATTGCCGATTAGAGGCATGATTTTTGTATATTATATAGTGAATCAATTTTATTTTGCGGTTACGTACCAACCTCAGTCAATGCGATTTTTCAGCGACCTATCGTGGAAGACGCGTTTATTGCCACCGGTAGATTGTTCCGTGTTTAGTGTGGATTTTTTATTTCTTCCGTAAGATGTTTTCACTCACAGGCGGTTCTCGCGATCGTGAATTCTCGCCCTGCATGGTTTGTAAAGTTCTCCCGGCTATTATCCTATATGATCCTACCTTCGAGTTGCCATGTCAATTTGCCTGATTCCAAGTGTTGGGAATTGGTCAAGGATCGGCGTAGTCGTTTCAATGTAATGCCAAGCCTGACTTTTTTCGTTTTGTTGGAGAAGGCCATGAAGAAGAAATTAATGCTATTGGCCTCAATGCTGCTGGTTTTTGGGCGTGTCAGTGTTGCCGGTGCCATTTCATTTTTTGATCCTGCCGCCATTGGAGCGCCGGTATTCTTGAATGATTCAAATCCTTCCTATTCATACACGTTCAATTTGGACAGCGACAAGCTTTATGAAGATTGGTTGATTCTTCCCTATGGAATGACGGATATTGAGCCTGGAGACATCATCAATTCCGCGACATTGTATATGGGTACCAGCGATGATGCGTTTTTTGACGGTCCTGAGAGGTTGAGCATGACATTGGACGGGGACTCCTTCTATGAGGGTATAGAACACGGAATTTTAGATCCATTTGAATTTGATGTGACGGCTCAACTCGTCGATCACATGCTCAACGTGACGGTAAATCGCCGACAAGGTGATTTCTATCTTTGGTATGCAGCCCTTGACGGCGATTACTCGAAGGCCTTCATTCCTGTCCCGGAACCGGCCACAATGCTCTTCCTGCTGGGTGGAGGACTCATCGGACTGTCTTGTTTGAGAAGAAAAAAGCTATCCAGGCGAGGATAAAGGCGCATGGAAAGAGGGTAAAGGTGAAAGGAAGAATTCTTTTCCTTTGTCCTCAAAAATCGGTCCACCGGTCAATCCGGGGGAAACAGCAAAACAAAATTCGAAGCACGAAATACGAAACAAATTCAAAATTATAATTCCCAATTCGGATTTGAAGCTCGAGTGGGTATAAAGACCCCATTCGAGTGGGTTACCTGAGGTTGCGCGCCTGTCCCGCTGAGCGGGGCTCTGCGGGCGGAGCCTCACCTTTGTAAGGGGTGTTCACCCTTTTTGCTTTGAGGGGGGGATCGAATGCTTAAAAAAGCCTTTCTGCTTATCATTGTAGCAGGTGTACTGGTTGCCCTTTCAACCCCGATGTATGCTGCTATTGTTGTATTTACGGAGACTCCGGTCTCCGAACCGGCGATTATGTTTTTGGTTGGGTTGGGGTTTGTCGGGCTTGCGGGTTTTGGCCGTAAGAGACTTCTGAAGCTATAGACATTTTGGGGATCGAGGGCTAGTTGGTTTCCATCCAGAAATGGTCCTTTTCCGCAATCTCGGCGTCAATCTGCGGGATTTCTTGTGCGACGTACTGCTCGTACGTCTCCGCGCAATCCCTTGATTTCCTTGATCTTGCGAAAAAAACCTCATTTCTGAATTGGAAACGCCTCCGTGCCTTTTTTACATTAATGGATAGACACTAGTTGGTTTTCATACTGAAACCTGGAACCAGCAGTGGGACTAAGTCACCTGAAGGGTGCGAAGAATTGAAAACTTACTCGTGCCCGGAGGTCCTTTCCGGATGGGCACGAGTGGGATTTTTTGAGTTTATCACTCAAGGTCCTATTAAATCCAGCCTCCCGGCCGAAAGGCTGCGACCGCCTTCCTTTGCCGGCTTTATGAACGTGCCATATTCAACAGGTCCATCTTGGTGAGGCACTGAAAAGGGGTTCACATCATCATTGCTTTGTTGAAAGCAAACAATCATGTATCCCCCAAAGTCCCTGCCTTTTTTCTTGCCAAAGGTTCTGAAATGGGCCTTTTATAGAGGATGAAGGAATGTGAGTGAGGCCAAGAGACAGTTCACTTCATTTGATAACGGTGGACGACGGACCGGGATGGATAGGAGATATTTTTCCTACTCAGACCACATCCCGGAAAGAAGGGTCGGTGAAGGTCGAAGAAAGACACCGGATCGGCGCAGAGTCTTGGACCGAAGAGGCGAGACAGGGCAAAGATTGTTTGGATCACGAAATAGGCTCATTTATGTGGGGAAGGATGTAAATCAAGAAAGCGGTTTGGATCGCAGGAGGGGGGAGGACCGAAGATCGGCTTTTGCCTAGTCCCCCCATCCGGGGTTGCATGATAGGCGACAACAGGCAGGGAATTTTTCCCTGCCTGTTTTTTTGGGTTCACCCGGGCAGGGTGTGAGCGCTTCTGATGAGAACAGGGCGTCAATCAAACGGTGTCGAACACCGAAATCGGTCTGAATGGCTCATGGGGAACTGGCCGTCCTGCGCGCAATAGACTGTATGTAAAATTTTGGCAGCATATTGAAAAGTGTTACATAAAAATCGCATAAGATTGCACATTTTATTTGACTCATCTTGCCACGTTAATAGTATAAGACACTGAATATACTTGTTTGTTATTGAGGTTGATTCTTGGCATGTTTATTGTAATTAGGCATATCCGGTATGCCTTTTGGTCTCTATCTTTCTAACCTCAAGCAACGGGATTTATCGGGAATATGTCTTTCTGAGGGTACATTCTTCATGCCAAACAGAGGGTGCGTGTTCGGTGAGGAATCTCGGGAAACGAACTGATTGGATCACTTGATTTACTTTCAAAATTTTGCATCCTAACCTTTAGCCCTGATTTTTGATTAACGGCGTTTTCCATCTATTTCTCGAACAATAATTCAAATTGATATCGAATCATGGAGGCTCGATGATGAAAAAACTCTTGTTGTTGATTTTATTGGTTGTTGGTGTGCTGTCTTTAGCGAGTTCTGCCTCGGCTACCCTCATGGATAAGGTTTTAGTGGCGGATACAACTCTGGACGACGACGCAGCTGGCACTGTTTATTGGCAGTCCGTCGCATCCAGTTTTACCGGATGGGTAAACATCAAAAATTTAGATGTGGTTCCTACAAGCATTACCTATCCTGATAATGGTTATCAGGTAAAAATTGAACAGAGTTACAGCGAGACAGGTGGTCAAAACCTGGGTTCTGTAGGCCGCGTCTGGAATAGTACCGTAGGGTACCTAATGTTCGAATATTTTCAAATCCTTGACGCCGATACTGTAATTTATTACGAAGATAACGTGGCAGACGGAAAGACAATCCACGCTGAGACTGATGGTTCTTTTAATATACCCTTTTATGCGGATTTTAGTTGGCATACTAATAATATTGTCCAGAATGGGTTCATCACATTGCCCGAAGGCAACTACGATGCTAAATTTATGATCACGCGGGAACTAGACCATACATGGGCGGACCCTTTGTTCGTAAGCGATGTCGAGTTCACAGTCTGTGCCGCCCCCGTCCCCGAACCGGCCACCATGTTACTCCTGGGCGCCGGTCTGGTCGGCCTGGCAGGGCTCAACAGGAAGAAGCTTTTCAAGAAGAGAGGATAGGGGAGAAAGACCAAAGGTCAAAGGAAAAAGGTAAAAGAAAGGTGTTCTTCTCCTTTCTTTTTTAATCCTTCCTTTGAAGTCGATCGGGTTGCTTTCTAAGTGTCCGTTTATCGAGCCTGTCGCAACCCATCTCTCTATCACGTCTATTGCCGGTTGCGGGAACACGGCCTGTTGAAGGTTTGGGCTGCGTTCCTGTGCCGGTTTTATTTCGTTGTCAAAAATCTGGTCCTACCCCGCGAAGCGGGATCTTCGATGGACCAGTCGGAGAGTCCCGCCTTTTACACAGGCGGGAGGTCAGAGACAGTTGGCTCTGCCGCAGCACCTTGTATGATAAGTCGCAAGTTCAAATGTCAATCGCCGTCGCTCAGGCTATGGCGGACCAAGAAATCCAAATGACAAATCAAATCCAACATTTGACCTTTGAGCTTTGGATCTTGACCTTACATGTCCCTCCCCCTCCGGGGTTAAACTAAAGTCGGGCCCTCCGGACCCGGACATTTACTGGAGGTCTTTTCTGGCGGTATCTCTTGTTGATTTTATCTTTCTAACCTCAACCAACGGGATTCATTTCGGAATAGTTCCCTATAAAACTACACAAATTCATAACGAAATCTGAAGCTCCACACCCCGAATTTTCTTGTGAACTTTGATACCTTACCCTTTTCATTTTTAGGAGATTTGAGATGAAGAAATTTTTATTGGTTTTGGTTGCACTGTTGCTTTCGTTCAGCACGGCAGGGGTTGCCAGCGCAGAATTAATTGACTGTGTAAACATCGGTGATCCGGTTTCTGAAGCAGGGCACAACCTTTATGGTTGGGGTCCCATAGAGCCTTACACGCATGGAGGGCATTGGGGGCTTGAACCATATGCTTCTTACCCTGCTGGAGAAGATCTATCCTTCTATCCCGATACGCTAAGGGTGATTTCATCTGGCTATGAAATCGGCGACTCAAATGCCTACGGTGCATTTGGTGTTGCGAATAATGGTTTAGACTGGGCCAAGCTTACGTTGAATTTCGCGGGCGGGGGTACAGGCGAAGTGATGCATCTTGAAGGGCATGCCAAGGATGCCTTTTCAATCTACTTAGATGCCCTACAGGGAGACGGTGGAACGCTGCTCTTTACATGGCCTGGCGATGATTTATCAACTGAGTCCATCTTGGAAAGTATTTTTGCGGTGCCGATCATCGCAGAAGGTGTGCATGATGTTTACTTTGTAATGCACGGAGAGCATTGGTCTGGTTGGGACACCTATGGCCAAGTTGCAATCAGTGAGATTTGTGTGGAAACCGCACCCGTCCCGGAACCGGCCACCATGCTTCTCCTGGGTGCCGGTCTGGTCGGTCTGGCAGGGCTCAACAGGAAGAAGCTTTTCAAAAAGAGAGGATAGGAAAAAAAGACTCAAGGTCAAAGGAGAAAGGTAAAAGAAAGGCGTTCTTCCCCTTTCTCCTTCAATCCTTCCTTTGAAGTCGATCGGGTTGCTTTCTAAGTGACAGTTTATCGCGCATGTCGCAACCCGTCGCTCTATCCTTTCAATTTTCGGTTGCGGGAATTCGGCCTGTTGAAGGTTTTGGCTGCGTTTCCGTGCCGGTTTTATGAATGTGCCATATTCAACTAATACATCCTGGCAAGAGATGTAAATCAAGAAAGCGGTTTGGATCGCAGGAGGGGGGAGGACCGAAGATCGGCTTTGGCGTGATCTGCTCATGTCGCGTTTGACTTTGAAAAATAGGCGGGGTGAATGCCCCGCCTGTTTTTTTTGGCGTCGCCGGCCGTACCTGCCCTGAAATCAGAAATTTCCGGTCGGCGTTCCCGGCCGCAAGCCGCTGGTGCGCAGCTCTATTTTGACGGGGAAAACCTGGTCCTCCGGGCCGGGATTCTTTACTTTTTGATTTTTATTGTCTTTTGCTGAGCTGAAAGCTCAAAGCTCATAGCTGAAAGCTGAAAGCTCAAGATTCAAAGCTGAACCCCGAACCCTGAACCCCAAACCCTGACCGCTGACCCCTGATTGCGCGCA
>CAZXWJ010000087.1:0-16035 GCA_964644375.1 uncultured Desulfobacteraceae bacterium
CAGATGAAAATAAAATCAGTTGATGTCTCTAAGCCCTTTAATGTTTATCAGACCACGTCAACATACTGAATTAAATTGGAATACTTCTAAATTGACCCTATCAATCTGGCTTATATCGCCCTTTTTGAATGTTTATCATTAGAAATCAAAAGGTTGGCTTGGCCCGACCCCAGACCCAACACCCACCACTTTGCTCCAGAAAAGTCAAACGGAAACCCCTTTCTGCTGAGGAGATTTAAGGACTTCCGTTCGATTTCCGATTAGAGGATTAAAATACCGTTGCACTGTGGCAAAATCGCTTCTATAAACAAAAATAACAAACTGACCCTCCAAATCAAAGAACGCCTTCAACGCGCGTTCCCGGATATTCTGTTTCCGAAAATCGCCCCTGCCGAGATCATATTGTTCTTCTACATCCTGTACGTCCACATCCTCTCCTATCACTCCTCAATCTGGGTTTGGGTTATGAAATGGGTCACGAATATTCGGGACGATTTCCTGGTAACGATACAAAGCGCCGGAGGGTTGTGTGGCTATTTTATGGCGATCTTTGGAACCTTGTTTCACTGCTGCATCGTCTTGTGGCTGTTCATTCTAATTCTCTGTATCGCCCTTTTTCCGTTGGTCTCGGCGTTCATTATGGGGTTTTCCAAAAAATTCGAGAGAAAAAAAGAGAAGGATTCCACCGCGGCCGCCATGGCCTTGTTCTATCTGATAACCTCGATCCTAACCGGCTACATGCTTTACCTTCACATCGCAGTGACCCGGCTGTTTGTTTTGGCGTCGCTTGTCGATGTCATCCATTACGGAATCCTCTGGTGCTTTTTCATTCGTCAGATCGCCTCCGGGCTGGCGTCCCTGCCCTTTTTAGATTTCGACGACCCATGGGTTCAAGAGGTCATGGTTTCCCGAGTCCGGGAGCATAAGTACCCCTGGATGGCGCTCGTCATCGCACTGGCCGGAGAGACGGCTTTCTATATCCAACTGCGAGGCACGTATGCAATTGCGTCCAAATCCGTAATGTTCGCCTTTATCGACGCAACCATCCTGCTCTACCTTCTCGATTTCGTTTTCTCCCACATACCCGTCATTTCCAGCCTAAAGCTGCCATTTGGCAGCAAAGCGACGTACTATCAGGCGAGGCGTATGAAAGCGGACAACACCTCCCTTCGCATCCCCCGGATCAGGAGGGGCTTATTCCACCATCCAAAGCCAAATGCCGTGTGCCCCACATGCGGAGCGACCTGCCGGGTCGAGCAGTCTTCTCACCTTTCTGAAGGGGCGTATATCCCCTGTCCCAAATGCCGCGCCAGACTGGTTCCCTTGACGAAGGCCGGTTCAGGCAACCCAATCGTTGCAAAAGAGGGCTCGGGGGCCACGATAACTACTACAAATCATTAAACAAAAACCATAAAATAGCTGCATTTAGAGAGTGCCACGCGCGAATCGGCATTTCATCCCCGGGTATGTTTGGCATACCCCAGTTAAATGTTCTTCGAATTTAACGGGGTAAATCACTCATCAGGCTTCGCCTTCGGCTTCGACCCGACACGTAGGTGCCATAAAAAGCAATTTTCGCTCAAGTTTGCCCGTGACAGGCGTCGGTGGATGGAGTGGCGTGTTTCACGCAAAGAAAAGATACGGGTTATGCATCCTGAATTATATGGTTACCTCGAACCATATTCATCTCTTGGTAGTAGATAACCGCAAGAGATATACGATTCCAAATTCAATGCAATTGTCGGCTGGCAGAACGGGTCAGGAGTATAATCAAAAAAAACGCCAAAAGGAAGCATTTTGGGAGGATCGTTATCATGCGACTACAATTTCGTTCGACGATCACCTTTTTAAATGCATGGTATAGGTTCGGGCTGACGTGATAAATCATCCGTCCGAATGGCCGTTTTGTGGATATAATGATAGCTTATAATGATCACCCTCAAGACCAAACCCGTGTTAAAATAAACCGATAGACATGATGCCCCCCCCCTTGGCGTTATTGTTTGTTTTCCACCAAAGAGGAAAAACAGATTGTCCACATTTTTTCAGTGATTCAAAGTACGCAATTCCCTGAAGAACCACAATGAGCGATGTACCCAAATTAAGGAGGAAATATGTTTACATTAAAAGTGAACAGTATGAAAAGGCAGGTCGATGTGGACCCGGGGACTCCTTTGTTGTGGGTTCTGCGGGACAACCTGGGGATTACAAGTGTGAAATACACCTGCGGTATCGGCGAATGCGGAATGTGCACGGTTCTCATTGACGGTGAAGCCCAGCGTTCCTGTGTTGTCAATGTGGAAGACGTCCTGCAGAGTGAAATCACGACCATTGAAGGCTTGCCCGAAAATCATCCGGTGAAGGTTGCCTGGATTGAAAAACAAGTGCCCCAGTGCGGGTACTGCCAGCCAGGCATCATGCTTCAGACGGTTGCTTTCCTTTCCCGGGAACCCAATCCATCTGAAGCTCGGGTCAATGAAGTTATGGATGATGTCATCTGCCGATGCGGTTCGCATCCAAGAATTAAAAAGGCGATCAGGCTGGCTGCCGAAATGACGCCAAACAAGGAGGCTAAACGATGACACCATATATGACGCGAAGAACCTTTTTGGCGAAGAGCAGCCTGGTCATTGCATCAACAGTCTTTTCGAGTCAAATAAGGCTGTTCAATGTATCCCCGGTACAGGCCGCTTCAAAACTCCCATTCAAGCCCCACGCTTTTCTGGAGATTGCGGCAGATGATACGATCACTGTCTGGGTGGGGCAGACCAATCTCGGTCAGGGCACCCACACCGGTATTCCCATGATTATCGCCGATGAACTGGATGCAGCATGGGAAAAGGTGCAGGTAAAAATGGCACTGGCGGCCGAGCCGTTCAAAGACCCGGTATGGCACGCGCAACTGACCGGAGGCAGCACCAGTATCCGCCATCGATGGGACATGCTCCGTAAGGTCGGCGCCGCCGCCCGGCGGATGCTGGTGGAAACGGCGGCTGAGGAGTGGGGGATTCCCGAAAAAAGATGCGTCACGAAAGATAGCAAAGTCATTCATCCGGACGGACGCAGCCTCACCTATGGCCGGCTTTCCGAAGCCGCCGCAAAACGGCCGGTTCCCAAAGATCCATCCCTGAAAGATCCAAAGGATTACCGCATTATCGGCACCCGGAGGGAACGACTGGATATCCCTGACAAAGTGACGGGCAAAACCGTTTACGGCTTTGATTTCTCCGTACCCGGTATGTGCATTGCTATTGTGGCCCGTCCGCCCCGGTATGGAGCGGCGCTTCAATCCTATGATGCTGAAGCGGCCATGGCCATCAAAAGGGTGATCACAGTCGTGCCGATTGAAAACAGGATTGCAGTATGTGCCGAAACGACCCATGCGGCCATGCAGGGCCGGGATGCCCTTAAAATAAAGTGGTCCAAAGGATCCCGTCCGGACCTGAATGATGAAATCCTGGATGCTTTGTATGGTGAACATCTTGAGAAACCGGGTGCAGTAGCCAAATCCAGCGGTAATGTGAAAAAGGCATTGGCAGAAGCCGCTCAGACCATAGAACAATCCTACAAACTGCCCTATGTTTCTCACGCCCAGGTGGAGCCGATCAACTGTACCGCCCATGTAGAAAAAGAGCGTTGCAGAGTGTGGATACCGACCCAGGGTCAGAGCGCTACCCAGCTCACGGCATCTAAAATAACAGGTCTTCCCATTGAAAAAGTGGAAGTCATGACCCTGCCTGCAGGCGGAGGTTTCGGCCTGCGAGGGGAACAGGATCCTGTTGTTGATTCGGTTTTCATTTCCAAGACACTGAATCGTCCGGTCAAAGTGATATGGAGCCGTGAGGATGATTTTGCCAATGACTATTTTCGTCCTGCAAGTCAGTGCAGAATAAAGGCCGGCCTGGATAAGGACGGCCGGCTGATCGCCTGGTCGCATAAGGTTGCCGCACAATCCGTCATGTCCGTCAAGATGCCTCAAGCCGTTCAAAACGGCATTGACCCGGATGCCGTTTCCGGCATCCGGAATATGCCGTATTCTATCCCAAACCTTAGGGTGGACTATGTGATGGTGCACCTTCCCATAGTCGTGGGATGGTGGCGGTCGGTTGGATACACCGTTAATGTTTTTACTGTGGAATCCTTTATGGACGAACTGGCCCATGCCGCTGGAAAGGATCCGGTTCAATTCCGCCTGGATCATATGGAAAAGGGCTCCAGACCCTATAATATCCTGTCACTTTTAGCCGAAAAAGGAAGATGGAGCAGTCCTGTTCCCAAAGGCAGGGCAAGGGGGGTTGCCGTAACGTCATGTTTTGAATCATTTGCTGCTCACATGGCAGAGGTGTCGGTCGGGAAAAAGGGAAAAATTACCGTGCATAAGATAGTCTGCGCCGTGGACTGCGGCACTGCCGTATACCCGGATGCCATTCGGGCCCAAGCTGAAGGCGGTGTCGTCATGGGACTGAGTACGGCATTTTATGAGAAGGTCAATTTTTCAGACGGCGGTGTGAATACGGCCAACTATGATGATTACCCTGTTCTGACCATGTCTGAAGTACCCGAAATAGAAGTTCATATCGCCAAGAACAACCTTAAGGCTGGGGGAATCGGTGAACCCGTTTTCCCATCGGTCGCACCTGCCGTGGCCAACGCAATATTTAAAGCCACGGGAGTCCGGCTGCGGGAACTGCCGTTCAACCGAGAATTATTGGTTAAAAGCTGATCATGAGCGACCCCGCTGCAGAGCGGAAGGCCATTCAGGTCGTCCGGGCTGTCGCGGATTGGGAGAGATGCAAGATCAATATAGACAAGGTACAATGAAAGCCCCCTGAATCAGGACAGATGATGGGCCAAAATCCCGCAGGCGCCGTTCGCCACGGATAGCACAGGGAGCGGAGCGAAGAGAACATGCCGGCCCCTGCTTGAAGCGGAAAATTCTATTTTGGACAAGCATGTGAGATAGGATAAGATAAGTAGAGAGAGGGTTATCTCAACCCTGGTGAAAATGAAGGCCTTTCGGGGAGACTGGGACCCCATTAGGCCGATGGATTAGGAGAGGTAAAAAATGGAGATCAAGAAGATAGGTGTTGTGGGGGCGGGTCAGATGGGGAGTGGAATCGGCGAGGTGTGCCTATCAGCCGGCTACCTTGTCCTGATAAACGATATCACAGAGGAGGCCCTTCAGAGAGGGGCAGACAGAATTGTCAGGGATTATGAGAGGGCGGTGAAAAAAGGTAGGATCCCTTCAGAGAACAGAGATCTTTTCCTTGAGAACATGACGACCACGACGGACATGGCGGGCTTCAAGGACTGTGACTATATCATAGAAGCTGCCACCGAAAATATTCTATTAAAGGAAAAAATTTTTCAAACGCTGGACGGGATCGCAAGAAAAGACGTGATCTTGGCAAGCAATACATCTTCTGTCTCCATCAGCCGGATCGCCTCCTTTACCGGAAGGCCGGAAAGGGTTATCGGCCTCCATTTCTTTAATCCCGCCCCCGTGATGAACCTCATCGAGATTATCCCAGCCCTCACCACTTCGAATGAAACGCTTGAGACGGCCAGAGAACTGAGTCTCAGACTTGGCAAGACCCCTCTGGAGGCCAATGACTTTCCCGGATTTATATCGAGCCGCCTTATCTTCAACTTGATGAACGAGGCCATATTCCTCCTTTACGAAGGGGTCGGGGAGGCCGAGTCAATCGATGAGATGATGAAATTGGGTGCCAACCATCCCATAGGCCCCCTGGCGCTCGCCGACTTTGTGGGGCTGGATACCGTGCTCTCAGTCATGAAAATCCTCAGGGAGGCCTTTGGCGATAAGTATCAACCTTGCCCTCTTCTGGTAAAATATGTGGACTCAGGCCACTTGGGGGTAAAGAGCGGCAGAGGTTTCTACCATTACGGTGAAAAAAAGTAGATCCGGGATGATTTCTAAAACGTTCGTGCAGAACGTGCTTTACGCTTTTGTGAAGGGATCATGATGAAGGGGTCGTCGTTTGGCTTATGCTGTCTGTTGGAATGTGGAATGGTGGAATGGGATCGAACCACGTCAACATATTGAATAACAGTGGAATACTTTTAAATTTTTCATTTGACAGGGCCGAATAAATAACTATATTTCCAAACAACGATATATGGTCCGTTTGTAACATTTTTAAAATGTCATGAAAGCCCTGTCCGACGGGGCGAACAATCCTTATGCCGCCTGCTTGATCGGTCATTTGAGGAATCCTATGGATGAGAATCCTGATTTTTCGGCTTTAGTGGAGCGATTGCCGGATATCAGCCGGGAGGCAATGAATAGGGAGTATTTTTTTGGCCCAATTATATAGCCGAATAGCTATATATAAATTTAAGGCCATATAAATCATTCGGTTCATTCAGCCTACCCAAAAAGGGAGAATGCGCATGAAATCAAGTCATTTAGAATACGAGGGTAGCTTTTGTGGATCCGGGAGGGCAATCGGTGCTATTTCGGAATCTGCTGAAGACAAACAAACCCCTATTGCCGGCTATTTAACCGGTAGCTCACTGCTGATTGCGATGTGGTTTTTGATTTATAAAAACCTCAACCCCATTACCGACCTCATCACACATCTTTTATCACGCGTGACCGGCTTCTCAATCAACAGTCATTTGGGAAAATCTATCGGATTTTTCATATTCGAGACGCCAAAGGTTCTCATGTTGCTGGCACTGGTCGTCTTTGGTGTCGGAATCATTCGTTCGTTTTTCACCCCGGAGCGTACGCGTGCCATATTGGCCGGAAAGCGCGAGTCGGTTGGCAATGTCTTAGCCGCACTGCTGGGCACTGTCACACCGTTTTGTTCCTGTTCAGCCGTGCCGCTTTTCCTGGGGTTCGTAACGACAGGCGTGCCTTTGGGCGTCACTTTCTCCTTCCTGATTGCAGCCCCCATGGTCAACGAAGTCGCATTGATTTTGCTCTACGGCCTATTCGGTTGGAAGATTGCGGCCATTTACATGGGAACCGGGCTTGCCATTGCCATGATTGCCGGCTGGGTCATCGGACGTTTGAAAATGGAGCGTCACCTGGAAGAGTGGGTTTACCAGATCCAGGCTGGAAAAACCCAATTGGAGGAGGGCCCAAAAGATTGGGCTGAGCGGATTCGATACGGGATAGAGGCCGTGCGCGATATTGTCGGCAAGGTCTGGGCTTATGTCCTATTGGGGATTGCGGTTGGGGCCGGAATACACGGTTATGCTCCCGAAGGCCTGATGGCCGGATTCATGGGAAAGTCGGCATGGTGGTCGGTTCCGCTATCAGTGGGGCTTGGTATTCCCATGTATTCCAATGCCGCCGGTATCATTCCCATTGTCCAGGCCCTGCTCAGCAAAGGCGCGGCCCTGGGCACAGTGCTGGCCTTTATGATGTCGGTTATCGCCTTATCCCTGCCCGAAATGATTATTCTGCGCAAAGTGCTCAAGCCGCGTTTGATCGCCACCTTTATGGGGGTTGTCGGTTTGGGCATTTTATGTGTCGGCTATATTTTCAATCTGTTGATGTAAGCGAAGTCAATTAAGGATGCGGGGCCGATTCCGTCCTGTGTAAATATAACAGCCGGGATCAAACCGATTAAAATAAACATAATGATCAACTGGAGGAAATGAAAATGGAGATTAAAATTCTTGGCCCTGGCTGCCCCAAGTGCAAACAGACAGAAAAAATGGTCAGGGAAACGATATCAGAGGTCGGCAAGGCTGCCGACGTGGAAAAGATCACCGACGTCATGGAAATCGCGGGTTATGGCGTGCTCGGCACACCGGCCGTGGTGGTGGACGGCGAAGTGAAATCGGTGGGGAAAATCCCGCTAAAAAATGAAGTCAAATCTTGGGTAGAACATTAAGGCGCAAAAGATGAACGGCCTGAATCAAACTTTAAAGGAAATGGATTTCAATTTTTTTGGCTCAGGAGAGCATGGCATGGGCATCGAAGGCATGCGTAAGGTGCTTGGAAACGATCACTTTGTCTTTCTGGATGTCCGTTCTGAAAAGGAAGTGGAGTACGCATCTTTTCCGTTTGCGCTTCACATCCCTTTAGATGAGTTGCCCGAGCGACTTGGAGAACTGCCAAAAGATAAAATGATTGTAACGTTTCGCTCATCTGTGTTTCGCGGGGCCATCGCCTACACCTATCTTCGAGCCAACGGTTTTGAAGAGGTTAAAGGGCTTACGGCATCTCTGGAAGACATGGTCATGTCATTCAAGCCGGGGCCACTGACCACTATGTAACGTTCTAAGCCGCGCCGTTATCGAGACAACCGAAGCGGTGCGGCTCCTTTTTTCATAACACTGGTTTTACAGCATGGATTCAATTACACTTATCATTATTCTACTATCCTTTGGTCTGAGTTTCATCTTTGCCCTTGGAGGGGTGGGTTCTGCCGTGGTTCTTATTCCAACTTTAACCTGGCTGGGCGTGCCCTTCAACCTTGCTCGTCCTACTGGCCTGTTTGTAAATTGCGTGAGCATGCTTGGTGCCACCTATTCCAACATAATGGAAAAGCGCTTGGAAGTCCGGTTAGGACTGCCCATCATCATTTCATCAATACTATTGGCCCCGGTGGGCGTCTGGGTTGGGCACCTTATTCCAACACGCTTTCTGCTTATGATCTTCATCACATTTTTATTTTTCTCCGGCTCCATGATGCTTTTTTTCAAGGGGTCGAAATATTCAGATCAGTATCGGGAAGCCAGGCCGGTTGTTGGCCCGCTACTGGTTGGGTGTCTAGCCGGATTCATTTCCGGATTGTTGGGAGTAGGCGGAGGGGGAATCATCTCCCCTCTCATGATCTTGCAGGGTTTCAACCCCAAGAAAGTGGCCGCGATCACTGCGCTTTCCGTCCCCTTTTCTTCATTCACGGCGTTTATAGCCTATGCCGTTATGGGATCAGTTTCATGGAAAATTTTGATTTTTTCTGGGCTGGCGGCCTGGGGCGGCGGTTATCTCGGGACAAGAGTGATGCAGAAAAAAATGCGACCACAAACGGTGAAAAAAATATTGGGAGGGGCACTGTGCCTGATAGCAATAAAAATAATTTGGTTGTTTTTGTAGCTTAAGGAGGTGGTATTATGCAACTTACCGGATACACAAAGAACATATTTCGCCCCGGATGCAACCCCAGCTTCGAGTCCGTTCATTGCATCGCTCACCTGAACGAGGATGTGGGTGAGGTGCTGCCCTATCTGAACGCTGTTCTTGGCGGCACGCAGTATTTCAACGATCCTCCGGAAGTAGTGTTTCATCATCATGGCAAAATTATCAAAGTGGGCGTGAAGGAAATCGCTGTCAACGCCCTGAAGGACGAGCAGGAGGCGGATCGTATTCTGGAATGGTTGAAAAACGAAATCAACCAGGCCTGGGAAAACCGCGATGCAATCACGCCCTGCTTTACGGGCAAGAATAGGCCAAAGCTGATGGAAATCCTGCGACTGCTACCCAAGACCAATTGCAAAAAATGCGGCCAACCCACCTGCATGGCCTTTGCCGCCCATGCGATGGAGGGGGGACGCGGAGCAGAGCACTGCCCGGAATTGAATGAGGAAAATCAAATGAAACTGTCCAACTACCTGGCGGACTTTGATTTTGAATAGTGAAACTCCCACCGGGGTGTACCACGTGAGGTGCGAGCCATGAGCGAGGACTTGGGCTTAATCCTCAGCGAAATGGACAATGGGATCCTAAAGGTATCTATCAAGGGTTGGACGGTGTGGACCTGAGAGGAGCAACCCAACGAAAGTTGCAATCTCTCAACACACGATAGAAGGTCGATTACGATTCTCCGTTCTTCTTTGCTGTGTCGTCGTCACCTCGTTATTGCCTGAAGATTGGAAAGGATTGGCAATGCGAGCCTCACGGAGCCATCGGGACAGTGTGGATTGCGATACACCCACTTCCTTACACAGCCTTCAACCGACAAAGCACCCGGTCCGTTCATTCGTTGCACAATCCTTTCTTTAAACCTCTCAGAGTATTTCTCGCCAACCCCTTCCGCCCCTGTTCTATTGATAAGGAGGGGATGAAAAATCCGATGCCATAAGAAGGAATTCGTCCTGAAGTTCAGGAATGACCGTTGCTGGTCGGTTGCAGTAGTTATTTGAAGCCAGGAAACGAAATGGATGAAGCGTTTTGAACTGCAACTGGAGTTTTTCAATTTCGGGGGCATCCCCGAGTTTGCCGATGCCTATCGAAGATGCGTTGAGGAATCCATGAAGGAGGGACGTTATCCTCATGATAAGAAGAGGACAGAGAGTATTGCGGTAAGGAAAAGGGAATTTGTGGAAATAGCAAAGGAACGATTGCGCGCAAGGGCACAAGCCCGAGAAGTAAGGGAGGTGGCCGGCGCATAGGTGCTCAATGATCCCGAAGCTTCTTATCTCATCAATTTGGCCGTCGAAAATGACGCTTTAAGCATTCAAGGCCCTCATTTTGGGAACGTTTATCATTAAATTACTAATGGTTAGCTGGGTTCGACCCTGAGGCCCGAGGCTGAGGCTCAATGTGCCGGGCCGGGGTCAGAGACGAGCATTAGAAGCTGATGGTTGCGGCGATGTGGCCCCGTGAACCCCTCCCGCTCTTTTCGGTCACCCGCTGCCGCCAGCCGTAGTCAAAGTTCAGGCTGAAGTTACGCCCCACAAAGTAGTGCAACCCGGCGCCAATGCTCTGCAGGATCGTGAATCGCCTTTCTCCGGGCAGGAGATCCACATTGCGGGCAACCCCGTAGTCATGGAAGAGATAGAGCTGCAGACGGTCGTTGGCTCCCGCAAGGTCAAACCACCGGCTGGGGGCAAGGGGCGGTGTACGCAGTTCCTGCGTGAGGATGTATCCCTGATCCCCATAGGTATCCCCTTCCACGTACCCCCGAATGGAAGAGGAGCCGCCGAATTGCACCTGCTCACTGCCCAGCAGGTTGCCGTCGGCGATCTGGGCATGACCGAGAAGATAGAGGGAAAAGGCGTGAGGCAGATAATGGGTGCGCGTGAGATCAAAGGCGGCATAGGCATACCGGGCCGCGGCATAGGCTCGGCTGATGGAAAAGGGTTCGTCCTTGTTGGTGGAACTCAGGTTTCCCGGGCTGTACGTGCCTCTGGCCGAAAAGGAGGTCACGCCCCAGGCATCGGGCAGGCTGCCGTTGTACTGGAGACTCCATTGGAGGATGCTGGTCTTGTTGTCCGTGACCGGAGTGCTCGAAAACTCCAGGTTGTTGTCGCTCTTCTTGTAGTCAAAAAACGCCGATACGCTATGGGTGTATTTCCCGACATTTGATAGAGGGGCTTCATAGCGCAGGCTCCACTGTGATGATTTCCCCTTTTGCGACATGGGGGCCGCCAGCCTGCTTCTGGTATGGGATGAGCTGCCCGAAAGGCTCAGGAGATGACGCCAGGGAAGCGGAATCAGGTAGGACCCGCTGTGACCGATGTAATCTTCCAGATCGGTGTTCGTAGTGAACTGATAGTTTAACTGGTGCCCCAGGCCGAAGGCATTGCCCCAGTTGAAGCCCGTCTCCAGGTGGTTCCTGCCGGTAAGGTCGGTTCCGTGATTATTAAAGCCCGCATAGACCCTGAGTGGGAACCGCTCCCTGACCCGGAAAACGAGATCAGTGGTTCCGGCGGTTTCCTGCCCGGGCTTCAGATAAAAATTGCCCGCCCGGAAGGGATTGCGGTTGATCCAATCGACGTCCCTTTCCATCACCGACTTACGCAGGGGCTTGCCTATTTTGAGGCGAAGCATGGACCGATAGAGATCTTCGGAAAAATACCGGGCGCCTTCTATATCGATCTCGCCGAGAACTCCTTCGATGACAAGAATCTGCACAACCCCGGCAGTGATGTCCTGCTCGGGCAGGGTAATGCTGACAAAGGGAAGGTCCCGGTCGATATAAAAGAGATAAAGGCTCGATACCAGCCGATTGAGCGAGGCCATGGAGACAGGCTGCCCGATAAAGGGATCGAGTACCTTTCGGGCATCATCACTGTGGAGCATGGGAACCTGGCTCGCGTCGATGCCAGCTTTTGGAAGGGGAGGCTTGGCAGACACCTGCTCTAAGGCAGAGACAAAGACCAGGCCCTTTAGGGCATCCACCATCACGGTCTCGTCGGCCGGTCCGGGGAGTACCGGTTCCTGGGGCGTTATGTCCGGGGCCTTCGGCGCCTCCACCTGGGGCGGCACCGGTTCGGGCTGGATCTGACGCAGGTCCTGTGCATGACACCAATCCGTCTGAATGATGAATACCGGGAACAAAAAGAGGAAGAGTAAAATGCTGTGAAATACTCGATTGGTTTGAACCGCAAAGCGCGTGTTATTCATATCAAGTGCAACCTTCTCTAAACTGAGATAGCGTATGTTTCAAGCTTGTTGAAAAGCCTTTTCTGGCAGATCTTTGCGAATTTCCGGCTACCTGAGGGCGGCCATTAACAAAAAGTCTAAGAACCGTCCCTGGGCGGCATCGTCTCCATTGATGAGGGTGTTGATATCTAAGTTCTGTGCATCACTGACCAGGTTGGCGTATTTATCTTCCACCTTATTGTAGTTAGCGACCTGGAGTCCCCGCGTGACCGAACCGGCAATTGCAAAAATTGCGCCAGAGGCGATGCCTGAAACCGTTCCCAGTGCTGACGTTGAGATACCGAGAGCCGCTAACTCGGAACCGTAGGAAGCAAGTGGAGTAAGAGCGGAACTAAAAGCAATGGTTTCGTTGGCCATATAAGCCAGAAAGGCGCTTCCCATATATCCACAGGTTATCACGCTCGATGATGCCGTCATGGCCACCAAACTACCGAATAAACCGCTCAGGGCTGTCACACTACCGATAAAACCGCTCAGGGCTTCAATGCTGATGCTCGAGGAGATGTACTCGGCTGCTGCTGTTTGGGCGAAATCCTCATCCGGCGTTTCAAGGGGGCCGCCCAGAAGGCCCAGGAACCGGTTGCTGTCCTGCTGCTGTTCGGCTTTCCATGTATTGTAGCGCACCACCGCCTCCTTTGCGATGTCGACCTGCATTTCACGAGCCTGATCCTGAAAGTAGGTCTTGAAGACCTCGCGCTGATTGTACAGGGCGGTCCCTTCCTTGATGGGCGCCTTCAGCAGTTCGAAGAGTTGTCCTGCCATCAATGCCCTGTTCGCGGGGTCCTTCAGCCACTCGGATATGTCGGGAACATCCAGGCCTGCCTTACGGATAAAGAGCTTGGCGGCATACTGGATAAATCCCTGCCCTTCGGGAGGGATACCAAACGGCATCGGGCAGATCAGATCGAATGGGTTGAATCCGCCGCCTGTCCCATCCGAGTCGGTCGTCATCGTTTCAGTCTCAATGGTAATGGTAGTAATTACCGGCTGGGGTTCGTTTATCGTAAGCAATCCCGTCTTAAAGGTGATGGGCGCATAATTTCGTGCTGTCAGATCTCCCGACTGATTGATAAACATCATGTTCTCCGCAGGCGGGACGGTCGTGACCACAAGCCCGGAGCCGCCCGTTTGGATCTCGTCCACCGGAACGAGGTTTAAGCCGGAAAGGACATCGATGGTGTCGTCATACATGAGCCCCGTCGCGGTGGCCGTAAACAGCGGATAGGGCTGTCCCTCGATCATCTGCTTATCATCGGCGCTGATCACAAGCGGCGCAGGGTCCACGGTCAGGGTTCCGTTGTGGCGGAATATTTCATAATTGGCGGCCGTGCCGCCGGTAATGCCGATGGCATGGGTACCGGCATCGAGACGGCCGGACGGTACGCTGAAGTCGTAGGGGCTGTCCAGGCAGTCACCCGGCAGGAGCCCTGTTACTGTCGCGGTAAAGCTGGGCAGCGACGATCCATAGGTAACGCTGGCGTCAAAGGCCGTGATGTTAAGCGGGGCCGGGTTGACGGTGAGCGACCCATCACGCAGGATGACGGTATAGTAGGGAGGAAGTGAGTACCCGGAATCTAAAATCGTGATGGGGTACGTGCCTGTGTCCGAGCGTTCCTCTGCGGTCGTATCCAGGGCAAGACCGGTCACCACGGAGGCATCGTCGCCGTCTTCAAATCCATCAAAGGACACGCTCAGCGCGGGATTGGCCTCGCCGTAGAGGCGATATTTGTCGTCTGCGCTGATAAGGAGCTGGTACGGCTCCTTGATGATCAGGGCTCCGAGCTCGTCGTATGGGCAGTTCGTGATGTCGTAGTTGCGGCTTGTGGCGCTTACCATGATCGGATAGATTCCCGGCAGCGCATCAGACCCGGGACTGCCCTCGACATCAAACCAGAGGTTTTCGATCACGCCGTCGTTGGGATCCCCCTGGGCATCCTGGTCCCAGGCCATCACGCCTGAACAGGTGACGGTATAGGCCGGGTCCGGATCGCCGATGCGGCGGGTGGCGTCATTTGCCTTGAGGATAAGCTCTGCGGGCTCGACGGTCAGGGTGCCGTCATCAGTGGTGATGGTATAATTTGCCGCCTGGGCGCCGGTTGCCACGATCGGATACTGACCTGCATCGGATTGCTGCAGGGCATCCGTGCCAACGGTCATGCCCGTCACCACGCTATCGTCATCTTCGAGCACAAACCCGGTATAATCGACCATGAAGTTCGTGGGATTTTCTGCACCATATGTCCGGGTGTAGTCCTGCGGCTGAATCGTCAGCGGTGCAGAGTCGATGGTGAGCGTCCCGGGAGCATATACGAGAGTATAGCCCTCGGCATTGGATAAGAGGGGGCCATTTGTCGTACCAATGCTGACCTGATAGCCACCCACCGGCGAGGAAGCCGTGGCAGCGGTATCGAAGGTGAAACTGGTAGAATTATTTCTTGTGTCTCCGGCGATCAGACCGTCAAAATCAACGGTGAAATTTGGATAGAACCCCCCGTAGGTCATGTCCGTATCATTGACCGTAAGCGTGAGTGTGGGCTCGAGGGTGTAGCCAAACGCAGCCGATACACCCAGGGACGGGGAATCCTGATCATACTGTGTATTGTAATATTTGTAGCCAGTAAGGCCGCCCCAGGTATCGTTGCGGGGGTCGGTTGAATAGATGTTGAACCTGGAATTCCCGTCTGTCGCTCTCAAGGCGTCTTCATCCGAGTTGTTGATGAAGTTTCCCCCGGCCACCAGGGCGAGGCCGCCCTGGCCGATATCCATGGCGAGCCTGGTGCCTGCAGTCAGAATAATATCGCCCCCCGCCCTCAAGGCGACGGGGTTGGCAAAACGCTGGGACAAGTCTGCCTGTTCAGGATACTGCTGACAATCGATTGTCAGATCCCCCTGCGTGTAGATGTCGACGTTCGAGAATTTCGCCCAACTGGGCGCTACAGGGGAAGGCGGGTCTTCCCGCAGGTCTTCCCGCAAAAAAGTAACGGTGCCTATAGCGTTGCTGGAATTATTGATGGTGATTTCACTGAACGTATTGCCATAATTGCCCGAGGCCGTGAGATCGGCGGTCTCAAGAATCAGGTCGGTTGCCGAGATTGTCCCAGGCAGTGAGACCGACCCCTCATTAACTCCCGTTTGATAGAGATGCAGGGTTTTGACATCAATCGACCCGCCCGTTTCCTGCTGGACATTCCCGGAACGGATCGTCAGGACTCCCTTGGTGCCGTTTATTGAAGTGAATCCCCACAGGTCAACGAGGTTGGGGGCTTCGAGGGTGAGGGTGCTTTCAGTGAACCATTCGATGGTCCCGCTCTCGAAAAACAGCGATGCATCAGCATGAAGATGCACGTTGCCTGTTGCCAGATTGCCTGAAATCATGGCCGGGTTCCAATAGTCGGTACCGTCGTTGCCGGTACTGGTATCATAGATGTCGCCGATTTGTATTGTTTCAGGATCGAGCAGGAGCGTGCCCCACGTACCTGAAGGAGCCCAGGTATCGGTCAGACCATGGTAGCTCAGCATCTCTTTACCTGAGACCTCAACGAACCCTCCGTCTCCGCAAAGGGTTCCTCCCCGCGCCGAGATGGTGCCTTCAAAACTGGTCTTCTTATCGGACCAGACGATCACTTCTCCGCCGTTACCCTCGGTAAGGGCATCGGCCGAGATAG
>CAZXWJ010000088.1:0-15863 GCA_964644375.1 uncultured Desulfobacteraceae bacterium
AACCGGTTTCTGGACAAAGGGGCCAGCGCCTATAATGATCCCGGAATGGCCAGTTTTTACAGGCGACATCGGTTTCTGCTCATCTGCTCAGGCGTGGCCGCCATTGCCGGTGCCCTCGGTATGGCCTATCATCTAGGTACCCTGGTCTTCGCGGCCATGGCAGGCCTCTGCATTTTGGGCATCATCTACAGCATTCCCCTGGTTCCTCCACGACTCAGGCATTTTTGGCGCTTCACCAAGATCAAGGACATACCCGGGTCCAAGACACTGTCCGAGGCCATTGCCTGGGCCATGGTCATTGTTCTCGTTCCTCAATTAGAGCCCGACCCCGCAGGGGCTTCGGAAACATGTTTCGTATTTTTAATAATATTTTCAATGGTTTACATAAGATCAGCGCTTTTTGACGTCTTTCAGGCCCAGGGAGACTTGATTGTCGGCATAGAAACCCTTCCGATCACCCTGGGGGAAAAAAGGACCCTGGGCCTCCTCAAAATCGTCTCCCTTGCAGGCGCAATGCTTGTTCTCGTCGCCCCCTCCCTGAGTCCGGTAACCGCCCTGTCGTTCCTTCTTATGTTGTGCTACGGCCTTCTGATGCTCTCGCTCCTGGCCTATGAGAAACGATGGCTTTATCCCGGTAACCGCCTGGGGGCCATGGTGGAGGGCAGCTTTTTTCTTGCCGGGCTCCTCGCCCTTATCCGGCATTTGATCACATGACCAGGGTCAGCGTCATTATACCTACCTACAACCGGGCTCAACTGGTGACTCGCGCCGTCTCATCCGTTCTTTTTCAGACCTTCAGGGATTTCGAGGTCCTGGTTGTCGACGACGGGTCAACCGACGACACGATGGACCGCCTTGTCCAGTTCGGCCGACGGATCACCGTGCTCCGACATTCCGGCAACGGGGGTGTCTCTGCAAGCCGGAATACGGGAATCCGGGCATCGAACGCTTCTTTCATCGCATTCCTTGACTCGGATGACTATTGGTTTCCTGAAAAAATCACGGCCCAGCTGGCTTTTTTTAAAAAAAATCCAGACGCCGTGGCCTGTCAGACAGAGGAACTCTGGCTTCGAAACGGGCGCCGGGTAAATCCCCGAAACAAACATCGCAAGCCCTCCGGCGACATCTTCCTTCCATCCCTTAAATTGTGCCTGGTCAGTCCTTCAGCCGTTATGGTCAGGGCCTCGCTGTTCCGGGAGGTAGGACTCTTCGACGAGTCTCTGCCGGCCTGTGAAGACTATGACCTGTGGCTTCGAATTTCCTGCCGGCATCCCATAGACCTCATCGAAAAGGCACTGGTCGTCAAAACAGGGGGGCACGCGGATCAACTCTCGGCCCGATATATGGGAATGGATCGGTTCAGGATCAAGGCCATGGAGAAAATCCTTGCCGGCGGCAAGCTCACCGGTGGGCAACGAACGGCAACCCTCGAAGAACTCGCCTTCAAGTGTCGCATTTATGGAGAGGGATGTTTGAGGAGAAATCGCATAGAGGAAGGCCAGGACTATCTCGGCCTTGCAGAAAAGATAAGGGCCGTCGGGGCGGAGACTCCCAAATCCACCCCCTGATTAGCCGAGCCTTTCCGAAATCAGGGAGATAGGCCCATTACGGCACACCCGCAAGGGGTTAGATGTAAATCGAAGAACGCCTTTCTAAAAGGAGGTCGTGAAAAAAGTCGAATTTACTCTTTCGGCGGAACAAGAACCCGTATCTTCCCCTCCAGACATTTTTTGAAATGAAGAGCGTCCTCGACACTCCCCACAATGGCCCCATAATGCATGGGAATCGCCAGTTTGGGTCCTATTGCCAAGGCGGCGCTGACCGCCTGATCAGCCGTCATGACGTAGGTCCCGGAGACGGGAAGCATGGCTACATCCACCTGCAAGTCTCCCATTTCCGGGATGAAATCGGTATCACCGGCATGATAGATTCTCAAACCGGACAGTTCTACTACAAATCCGAGCCAGCCATTGCGGCGTGGATGAAAATTTTTGTCCTTGTTGTAGGCGGGAACGGCCTCGACCCTGATCTCCTTGACCGTCAGAGATTCTCCCGGCCTGAGGACTCTCACATCCCCGGACAGGTTTTTCTCCGAGTCCTTTTCCGTGATAATGACCGTACCCGCACCCTGAATTTTTTTCACATCTTCGGGAGAACAATGGTCAAAATGATCATGGCTGATCATGATCAGGTCGGCCGTAGGCCCCGATGACACCTGGTAGGGATCAAAATAAAGGGTCTTTTCCGCATCAATCCGGAAGGCGTCATGCCCAAGCCAGTGAATCTTGCCTGCCATCTCTTCGATCATAATTTTCACCTCACTAAACAAATTGCCGGACAATCTCGACGACCTGATCGACCAGATGGGGCAGGGGTTCGCCGTTGATGCCCACGACCTGCACCCTTTCCTGTGTAAGCGGGATCACTATCTTTTTCGCCGCGCTTGAGCACACGGCCTCGGCCATTCCCGGAGTAACCTCGCCCATCATGGCATTGGGCATAAGAACGGCCAGAGGTCCAATGATAAAATCGGCTCCCGCGCTTGACTGTTTGATGGCGTTTTCCCCCGTCGCGCCCCTGTTGGCCCCGGCCTTCATCATCCGCGATGTGGCGATGGAATTCGTACCAAGTGCCCATATTTGCATATTCCTTGCCGGCAAAGCTCTCAGGCCCTTGATAACCGCTGCCCCGATTCCCCCTCCCTGACCGTCGATAACCATAGCAATCATTAACTTATCCTTATTGCCCCATATTTTGGGGCAGATTTAATTTGCATCCCTTTCCAGATCTCGGTATGTGTAAAGGAGGTCGGGGATATGGGCCTTGCTCTTCGATAGCCCAACACCCCAGCTGGCACCGCAGGTCCTCCTTCAGTGAAATGACGGTCCTGAGGGTGATCGGCGGAAATGACGCACCTGCGAAAGGCCGCGCAGCGCGTAGTGCTGTTATTCCTTTGTTCTTTTTAACTTAATGTATTTTGAAAAAAAATGCCAAGAGTTTTGGTGCCGGAAAATCCGCAATCGGACCGACCGCATCGCAGAGGCGCGGGACCAACGGTATTTATTGGAAAGGCCCCTTGAAAGGCGCGGAAGACTTGTACCTTTTCGGGAGATCAGCCCCATGACCTGGATTATTTTCTCTTTTTCTGCCTATTTGGCCGGCGCGGTTCCCTTCGGCACGATCATTGCCCGCAAGGTCGCCGGTCTGGACATCACGCAAAAAGGAAGCGGCAATATCGGCGCCACAAACGTGGCAAGAGAAATCGGCCTCAAATGGGGCCTCCTTACCCTGATACTGGATCTGTTCAAGGGATTTTTGCCTGTCTTTCTTTTCGCCCTTTTGATGCCCAACCACCATATCGGACTTTCCATGGTGGCATTGTCTGCTCTTCTGGGCCATCAGTTTTCCATCTTTAAAACGTTTAAGGGTGGAAAGGGAGTGGCCACCGCCCTGGGAATCTATCTGGCCCTTGCTCCTCTTGCCTCCCTCATGGCGATCCCCTTTTTCATTCTAACTGTTGCTGTTTCAGATTTCGTGTCTCTGGGTTCGATGGTTTGCGCCGCTATGATGCCGATTCTGTTGGTACTCTCAGGCGGAGACAGTTACCTGGTCGCCGCATCGGTCGTCATAGCCGTACTCATCTGCCTGAAACACACGGACAATATTCAAAGATTGTTCCGGGGAGAAGAACGGCATTGGAGAAAAAAGGCCGTTAGGTCAAAACATCCAGCAAACGGTCAAGCTCGTCATCGGAATAGAAATGAATGACGATGCTCCCCCGTTTGCCCCGCCGCCGAATATCCACCTTTGTTCCCAAAGATCGCTTGAGACCGTCCTCTAGAGACTTCATATAGTGGTCCGGGGCCTCCTTCTTTTGCCGCACCGTCCCCTTTTCCTGGATTTTCTTGACCAGGGCCTCCGTTTGGCGAACCGAAAGCGCCCTTTTGAGAATGAGATCCCTCAGCGTTTTTTGTTCATCACCGCTTTTGAGGCCAGCGAGAACCCTGGCATGTCCCATGGTCAGGCGCCTCTCGATCAAATCTTTTTGAAGGGTGTTGGGAAGGGACAGGAGTCTGAGCATATTTGTAATGGTCGAGCGGTCCTTTCCGAGTTTTTTTGCCAGTATCTCCTGCGTCGTTTGACTGTCCTCCAGCCACCGGCTGTATGCAAGGGCCTCTTCGATGGGATTCAGATCCTTTCGGTGAATATTTTCGATCAGGGCCAACTCCAGGGATTCCATGGGGGTGGTCTCCTTCACGACCACGGGGACCCGTTCGAGTTCGGCTTTCTGGGCCGCCCGCCAGCGTCTTTCTCCCGCGATAAGTCGATAGCCTTCGTCGGTCTTGCTCACGAGCAGGGGCGTAATGATACCCTTTTCCTTTACTGAAAGGACCAACTCTCGCAGATCCTCCTCCCGAAAATCCTGGCGAGGTTGATAGGGATTGGGTTGAATGGACTCGATGGGGCACTGGAAAAATTGCCCCCCTCCGCCAGTCACGGTATCGGCCTCGGGAATGATCGCGGATAACCCCTTTCCAAGCGCCCTTCGTTTTGTCATGCTCTCATGCTCCTCTGCCAATTAACTCTCTGGCCAGCGCAAGGTAACTCTGAGCCCCCTTTGATTTTATATCATAAAGGAGAATGGGCTCCCCATGGCTGGGTGCCTCGCTCAAACGCACATTGCGCGGAATAATCGTATGGAAAACATTTTCCTTGAAGTGTTGGCGGACCTCTTCTTCCACCTGCAGGGACAGGTTGTTTCTTGAATCATACATGGTCAACAGGATACCGACCAAGGCCAGGGCCGGATTAAGCCCGTTCCTGATGGCCCTCAGGGTCTCCAGCAACTGGCTGAGCCCCTCGAGGGCATAGTACTCACACTGCAGGGGGACCATAACCGAATCGGCGGCCGTTAGGGCGTTGACGGTCAGGAGCCCGAGTGACGGGGGACAGTCCACAAGGATAAAATCATACTCAACTTTCAGGGGGAAAAGCCGCAACTTAAGGCGGTGTTCTTTGTTGTTTTCCGTGGCCATTTCGACCTCCGCCCCGATGAGCTCCATATTGGCCCCAATGAGATGCAGTCCCGGGAATTTTGTCTCTACGATCGCCCCGTCAGGCGTCCCGGACCCCAGCATGAAATCATAGAGGCCACCGGCAAGATCGGCCTTGTCAATGCCAAGGCCCGTCGTTGCATTCCCCTGAGGGTCACAATCCACGACCAGACATTTCTTCTCGGCAGCGGCCAGGGAAGCCCCCAGGTTGACTGCGGTGGTGGTCTTTCCAACCCCCCCCTTTTGATTCGCAATAGCAATGATCGTCCCCATAGATTATGCCTTGTCCTCCGTGAGATTCCCTTAGGCTGATAGCATACCTTCCGCCGTTTGAAAAGAAAAAAACCATAATGTTTCACGTGAAACATCCACGAAAGGCCAGAAAAAACAGAAAAAAGCAAAACCCATTCAAAATCAACATATTGATGCGCTTACATACAATAACACACTATGTTGTGTCTAAATCCACTGTTTCGCAGTCAGCATGTCTGCGAATCGGATACGGTCCGTTCAGTTTCTAGTGCCCTGAAAAGAAACTGTTCAGGTTGTTTAGGCTGTAGGCTAAGGGCCATTAGTTTCCGAACCCTTCGCTATCCGCGCATTGATCGAAGCAGGGCGCCCAAAACCTTCTCGGTTTCCACAATACATTTCTTCTTTGGGGAATTCCCTGGTTGCTCGATATGTGATCACGCATGTTCCCTTCCTGCGGTACCTTACAGCCTAAATGCCTACAGCCGATCTAGCTGGTGCCCATCCGGAAATAGAATCAGGCCACGAGTGAGTTTTCAATTCAGTCCCGTCATGGCGGGATTGCAAGTTCAAGGAAAACAATAGGTTGCGCAAAGACTTACGAGTAGTACGTCGCACAAAAAACCTCGCAGTTTGACGCGGACCTGCCCCGTCGCAGGCGGGGAATTGCGAAAAAGAGCCATTTCGAATTTTTACGTCCGGCCTAGAAACCCTGGTCATCGGGAGGCGGTCGAAGATCTCGTTTTGCGTGGTGGGGGTGGGCCGACAGAGGAACGACTCATTGACTAACCTTTCCGGCATTCGCCGTCGGGGTAATAGAGACTGGGCACAGGAACCTGCATGATGTTTGAAAAGCGCAGAACCCTGTTGACTCCTTTTTTGATAATCGTTGCCTCATGCGGTGTATCTCGGTAGGCACAGTGGTTGAATATAAACTGAACCGGCATTTTTCCGCAGAACGGATTTAAGTCCGGCACCCGATACCTGAAACCGATTAAAGCAGGGGCGCCTTGAAAGATATGCCCCTAGACCGAGAGGCCCCCCACCCGGATATTTACATGTTTCCTCCTAAGTCGCCCTTCAGGCACCGTATTGTTCCAATCGGGAAAGCCCCCTTGAAAACAAATCGCAGCCTTCCGATCCTCCAGGGACCAGCAGGTTGCCCACAATTCAGCTCATTTCCGAAATTCAAAGTATTTCTCGCCACAAAACAAAAAAGAAAAACTTTTTATAGCCATATTTTGCCCAAGGAAGACGTCTGAATTTTTCGTTTTGTTCTCTATGCCTTTGTTTTTGCGACGTTTATAGGTACAAGCAAGAAGCTTACCTCTACCGCGAGAGGAGATCACTCGGCTGACCTTGTCGAAAATATTCAGTGCAATGAAATAAAATTTGGCGAAAATACGACCATTCCGGAGAAACCGAGAGATTCGCCATTGTTGATATTTTTATCCACCATGCCGGCAAATGGCAAAAACCGTTGAATTAAGAGCTAATTTTTGCGTTTCAATTTTCTCTATTCTCAGGCCATGTTAGCGACTTATTGAAAAATTCAGCATTCTTTTCAGCCACTTAAATTGTGTCAAAAAATCCTTGCCGCTTAAGTCATTCCCGCTAGTCATTCCCTTTGACAGCCCTTACCCTAATTCGTTAAAACGCATGCTTGAGTTCGGGTGTTTCTCACCACAATCTCTTCTTTCAATTTCTTTCAATCCTTCGAGGCCAGCATGACATCCATATGGAACGATGTAAAATCCCTGATCAGGAATACCATTCCTGAAAAAAGCTTCTCCCTCTGGATCTCTCCCATCACTCTTCTTGAAAAAAAGGATCACGGTCTGATTCTCGGATGTCCCAACAAGTTCTCATTAAATTGGATCACGGAGAACTATAAGGAACTTATTGGCCAAAAGCTCAATGAGTTGGCAAGCGGAGAGTACGACTTTTCTTTGAAGGTCATGTCACCCAAGAGAAGGACGCAAGATTTCGCCATTCCGGAAAAGACGCCGCAACTCTCTTTCCCCCAAATTCCCGGCAAAAGCAGACTCTCATTGAGACCCCTGAACGACGAATATACTTTTGATCGCTTTGTTGTGGGAAAGTGCAATGAATTCGCCTATTCAGCATCTAAGGCCCTCTCCCATGAAGACTCTCTGCCCTATGACTCCCTCTTCATGTTGTCCAATACCGGCCTGGGCAAGAGTCATCTCTCTCAGGCAACCGGACACGCCATATTACAGAAGAATCCGAATCTCAAAGTTTTTTATGTTACGGCAGAAGATTTCGTCAATGAAATGATTTTTTCCCTGAAAAACAACCGCATCGATGAGTTTAAAAACAAATACCGCCGCTCGTGCGATGTTCTTCTCCTCGAAGAAGTTCATTTCCTGGGCGGTAAAGAGAAGACGCAGCTCGAGCTGGCCCATACCCTTGATGCCCTGTTCAACAGTCGAAAGCGATTGATGTTCACCAGTTCTCTTTTGCCAAAAGACATACCCAATATGACCACAGAGCTTTCTTCCCGCTTCACTTCCGGGATCATTACCACTTTAAACAAACCCGACTATCAAACCCGCATTAAAATCCTTGAAAAAAAGGCCGGGGAACATCACCTTTGCCTCTCCGAAGACATCCTGCACCTCCTGGCAAAGCATCTCACCGGAGATATTCGCCAGATTGAAAGTGCCCTAAGATGCCTCAAGGCCAAGTCAGAACTCCTCAAAGAGCAAATCACCCTTGATCTCGCAAAGGAAGTAATCAAGACCCAGGTCTCCGTTCAGGATTCCACCGGTCTGGAAAACGCAAAGAAACTGGTCTGCCAATACTTCAAGATCGATCCCCTGATATTGAAATCAAAATCAAGAAAAAAGATCCATGCCTATCCCCGCAATGTCTATGTCTACCTCTGCCGACACTTTATCGATGTTACGGTGGAGGAGATAGCCAAAACCGTCAACCGCAGCCACTCCACGGTCGTATACGCCTACGAAGCCATTGAAAAAAAGATGAAAACCGATAAAACGGTTAAAAACCAGGTCAATTTTCTCAGCGAAAAACTGAGAGACACGACAAAATGATCAGAGACGATCCGGTATCATTAAAAAATATTGTTCTTAAGATCTTGTTGTTCTGTTGCGGCCTGATCACGGCCTATATTCTTTTTGTCGGCCTTGTCTCCGTCTGGGTAGGCTTAAACAACCCGCAACAGGATGGGTTTTGGATGCCTGTAGCCACAGGAGCCTTCTTTATGATCGTGACCCTTTGTCTGTTTTTCCTTCTGCTTAAATTCGTTCTGAATCAAATGAAAGAAAAAGACTTTATTGATCTGTAGGCTTAGGTTTCCCAGGTTCTTGCACATCACGGCCACCCGGTCACGCGTGGTCCGGGGATTTTTTTGTGCTGCAGGTGTCGGATTATTTATTTTTCTCTTTGTAGAAAACCCTCAGATATTCCTCTTCAGCCGGTGATAGATTAAATCGCACACCCGCTTTTGAAATGAGCGTTGAAACGTCTTTGTTCTCGTCCTCGAGACGCTCATCCGAGATCCACCTCACCGCTTGTCTGATCTTTTCGCCCTTTGGTTGAATTGTCGCCATGAAAATTTCCTCCCGTCCTTTGTTTTGTTCCCGAGGTCTCGATCCAAAAATTCATTCCATCCTACTCTCGTAAACCGGGGAACCGCTTCCAAGGTAAGGACCCCTGAGATCGCTTTTAAATACCCCTTTTTTCGCGATTCACAATAGCCCGTATACTACGGTAAAAGGGTCGATCTGTCGACAGGTATTGAATCCCCTGCCGACAATGGGGCGTGTACATCCATGCAGAGTGGGCAGGCAATCCCGCTTATGCGCGGGACAGAAAAAGGACTTGACAGTTAAATCAGGCGACTGCAGAGGGATTTTTGGTGGAAGATGGTAAAGGAGGTCATGCGAGACAAAAAAGTGAGACACGTGGCAGGGTGGACAGTGCCCTCAAAAATCGTGCGCCTTTGTCGCCTCATCCCATTTCCCGTGGCGCACGATTTCCCCTTCGATCATAAAGATGACTTCCTGTGCGATGTTGGTCGCATGATCGGCAATGCGCTCCAGGTGGCGTGAGATGGTCAGGAAGTTGATCAGATAGTCCACGTGCTCTGGCGAACGGCGGAGAATTTCCTTCAGGTAATCGTAGTTTTGGCAGTGGATATGGTCGACCTGGTCATCCATTTTCATGACCTTAAAGGCCAGTTCCAGATCCAGATTGACCAGGGCATCCAGGCTCCATTTGAGCATCGAGGCCGCCTTTTCCGCCATCATTGCATAGTCCATGGAGATTTCCAGTCTCTCCCTTTCGGCAAGACTGTGGACCCTTTTGGCCACATTCACGGCCTGATCCCCAATGCGTTCCAGGTCATTGTTGATCTTTATGACGGCAATCAAAAACCTCAGGTCTACGGCGACGGGCTGGTGCAGGGCGAGGATCTTGAGGCATTCCTCTTCAACCTCTACCTCTTGCACGTCTATCTCATAGTCACGCCTTCGTATCTCATCGGCCAGTTCCCCATTTTTTGTCTCAATCGCCTTGATGGCCATTCTGACCCGTTCCTCAACCATCCCGCCAAGGGCAAGAATCCTCTTTTTGATGTGATCGAGTTCTCTTTGTAGACGTTTCGGCATCTTTCTCTTCCTTCCCGGTAGTCCCTAAGGTAGCACCTATAGGGTTTATCCAAACCTTCCCGTAATATAGTCTTCGGTCTGCTGCAGCTTTGGGCGCGTAAACAGGCCTCGGGTTTCTCCCGTTTCGATCAGTTGCCCCAGATAGAAAAAACCCGTTACATCCGATACCCTCGCAGCCTGCTGCATATTATGGGTCACAATGATGATGGTATAGGCCACTTTTAATTGCCCGATTAATTCCTCGATCTTTTGTGTCGCAATGGGGTCCAAGGCCGAACAGGGTTCGTCCATGAGGAGCACTTCAGGCTCTACTGCCATGGCCCGGGCAATACAAAGGCGTTGCTGTTGCCCCCCTGATAGTCCCAGGGCAGACTCATTCAGCCTGTCCCGCACTTCTTCCCACAGGGCGGACTGCTTCAGGCACTCCTCCACCCGGCTTGCAATCAAGCCCTTGTCTTTGATCCCGTTGACCCTCAGACCGTAGGCGATGTTCTCGAATATGGTCTTAGGAAAGGGATTGGGTTTCTGAAAGACCATGCCCACCCGCCGTCGAAGGGTGACCACATCCACACCGGAGTCATAGATGTCTTCCCCGTCCAGCCGGATCTCGCCCTCCGCATGACTGTAAGGGATCATATCGTTCATCCGATTGAGGCACCGCAAAAGGGTGCTCTTGCCGCATCCGGACGGACCGATCAGGGCCGTCACCTGATTAGTGTAAAAGTCCAGGGATATATCCGTCAGGGCCCGAAAATCTCCATAATAAAAATTCAGGTTTTTTGTGCCCATTTTCAAAGCGTTATACCTCTCCTTAGTGGTCACTGCTTCCTTCATTCTTTCTCTCTTTCTCCCTTACAACCGCTTTCGCAACCGGGACCGATAGACGATGGCCACCAGATTAAGCCCCAGCACCAGAACAATCAGCACAAGTGCCGTGCCGTACTGAAGGTGCCTGGTCGCCTCGATTTCCGTTCCCGCCGTGGCCAGCACATAGATGTGGTAGGGAAGGGCCATGATCTCGTCAAAGACAGAGGTGGGCAAAGAGGGTGTATAAAAAACGGCCGCCGTGAACATAATGGGGGCCGTTTCCCCGGCCGCCCGGCTGATCCCGAGAATCACGCCGGTCAAGACTCCGGGCAGGGCCGCGGGGAGCACCACGCGATAAATGGTCTGCCACTTGCTGGCCCCCAGACCCAGGGAAGCCTCCCGATAGGTATCCGGCACGGTCCGGAGGGCCTCCTCCGCAGAGCCGATGATGACGGGCAGCGTCATGGCCCCCAGGGTCAAAGAGCCCGCCAGGACGCTCACCCCCATTTTCAGGTAGACCACAAAAAAGGCCAGGCCGAATAGACCGAAGACCACGGAAGGTACCCCGGCAAGATTATTGATCCCGAGTCGAATGATGCGGATCACCTTGCCCGGCCTGGCGTACTCGTTCAGGTAGACGGCCGAGGCCACGCCGACGGGAAGGGCCACGGCGATCGCCCCCAAACTAAGCGCGAGGGTCCCCACGATACAGGGAAGAATTCCCCCTCTGGTCATGGAATCCATGGGCGCCCGGGTCAGAAAGGTCCAGTTGATGGCCCGCCACCCCTTGGCCACCAGGAAATAGACAATGATCATCAGGGCCATGCCGTTGATGGCCGCGGAGACCTTGAAAAGGTTGAATATCAGACCCTGCAGGATCTTACGCCGTTTTAGATGCGCCCCCGAAGAAAGGGCCTCGACGACCTCTTGTTTACGGTCCTCCACCTGACCGGAGAAAGACAGGCTATCTCGGCTTATCTTGGCTGTAAGCGTTCCATTCATTCTCTTTTTGCGTTGCTCCCTTTTATTGGTTTTCCTTTCACGCTTCGGGGACCCGACCTTCCGGTCCTCTGCAAACTTTGCACGGCATCCCCTGAAGGGCATCTTGCCCTACATTTTTTTCGTAGGCATGCTTTCCCCTGTTGAATTGAATAACCCCCTGTCATGTTTTTTATTCACCGTCAGACTTTAAAGGGTTGCCGCTCCCACCTGCCGGTACTTGTTGGAGACATAATCGGCCACCAGGTTAAAGGCCAGGGTGAAGAGAAAAAGCACAATGCCCGTGGCGAACAGGGCATAATAATGATCTCCTCGAAAGGGCGCCTCCGCCATTTCCGCGGCAATACTGGCGGGCAGCGGTCTCACCGGATCAAAGATGGAACCGGGAACCATGGCCGCCCCCCCTGCGACCATCAAAACCACCATGGTCTCTCCGATGGCCCGGGACATGCCCAGGATCACCGCGGTGCTGATGCCGGATATGGACGCCGGCACGGTGACCCGCCAAATCGTCTCCCAGTGGGTGGCCCCAAGGGCCAGAGAGGCCTCTTTGAGTTCCTGTGGCACACTGAAAACGGCGTCTTCAGAAAGGCTGCACATGGTGGGGATCGACATGAAAGCAAGCATGAGGGCCGCATTGAAGAGGTTAAGTCCTGTTGGGAGATCAAAGGTTTCCTGTAGAAAGGGCGCCACCACCACCATGCCGAAAAAACCGATCACCACGGAGGGCAGGGCCGCCAGGAGTTCCACCACGGGCTTCACCCATTCACGCACCCTTGCCGAGGCGATTTCAGCGAGATAGAGAGCAGACAGGACACCCAGCGGAATCGAGATCGTAGAGGCCACGCCGGTCACGCCCAGGGACGCCACGATCAGGGCGAAAATGCCGAATTCGGGGGAATCGTCAGTAGGATACCAGTATTTTCCAAGGACGAAATCCTGCAGCGACACCTTGCTGAAGATGGGAAGGCCTTCCATGAAGAGAAACACCACGATCAGGCCGAGGGTCATGATGGAAGCGAGGGCCAAACCAAAAAAGGTAAACCGAATGAGCCTCTCTCTGCGGCGACGGCTTTCACCCGTTTTTTTCTCTCTTGTCAATTTGCGTTCCTTCAACCCTTTCCGAGAGCACCATGAGGCCCTGCCCGCTATAAGACCTCAGGCGCCACCGAAATTCACGCGGAGCCTTGTGAAACAGGCCGTTTAATGACTAAACAGGGGTACATAGCCGGCTTCACCAACGTATTTCTGACCCTTGTCCGGGTTCATCACAAAGTTGATGAAATTGAGGGTGTCGCCCTTGGGCCATCCGGCGGTAAACATAAAAAGAGGCCGGCTGATCGGGAACGTCCCGTTGAGGGTCGTTTCCGCAGAACCTGCTACACCGTTGACCGTCAAGGCCTTCACGCCCTCATTCATATAGCCGATCCCGATGTACCCGACGGCATTCTTGTTCTTGGAAACCGCCTGCGCAATGGCCCCGTTGGAGGCCTGAAGCAGGGCCCCGGGAAAGACCCTTTCCTTTTTCATGACTTTTTTGTGCCACACCTCGTAGGTCCCGGAAGAGGTATCCCTCGAGATCACCACGATCTTTCTATCAGGCCCCCCCAGTTCTTTCCAATTCTTGATTTCGCCCTTGTAGAGGGCCTTGAGTTGATCCATGGACAGGTTGGCCACCGTGTTGCTCGGATGGACAACGGGCACGATGCAATCGTAGGCCACAGCAAAGGGAACGGGATACCGGCCCTTTTCCACGGCAAGTTTTACTTCCTCGTCCTTGATAAACCGGGAACTGTCCGCGATGTCCGTCGACCCGTCGATCAGGGCCTTGATGCCGTTCCCGGACCCCCCACCGGAAAGGGAAAGCTTGACATCGGGATGTTGCTTCATGTAGGCCTCCGCCACCTTTTGGGCGATCGGGAGCACGGTTGTGGAGCCCTTGATCACGAGGGTGCCCGCATGCACTGAGCCGGAAGCAAAGGTGAACACCATAACCAGAGCCAGAAATACGAGAACTTTTTTCTTCATTTTTTCCTCCAATTTTTTAAACACCTCACTTTCTTCAAGTTTTGTTAGATTAAGGTTAGGACTGCTTTAGCTTTTCGTTAAATCGTTTTCATCCGGAAAAGGTGATTCCCGAATTCGGACTATCAGCTTTCAGTCCCGCCATGGCGGGACAAAAGACAATACAAAACAACGGATTAGCTGACCGCTGATAGCCGACCGCTGATAGCCGACCGCTCCATCCGGAAACCGCATATTACGGTAAAAGATAGGCCCCATCTGTTTGGAAAAGGTTAAGGGAAAATTAGAATTGGGTGAGAAGGCCTATGGCGCAGAGGCCGTCGGGGGGTCGTCAGACGGTTTGAATGCCGTTGACCATGACCTCACGCTCTACGGTGAGTAAGGCGTATGATGAAAAGGCTCTTTGTTGATACCACCGGATGGATGTCCATGGCAGACAGAAGCGATACGATTCACGCGCATGCCGTTCGAACGCGCGACGATTGGCTCAGGCAGGGCGCGATATTGGTCACCTCGGATGATGTCATAGATGAAACGCTTACGCTGATCAGAATAAGACCGGAAATTGCTGATAGAATCAAGAAAAGAATTTGGCGAACGAAAGTTTGCCTTCGGTGACCAAACTTTACATAACTTTGATAGTCAAAGGCCTCGCAAAGCACCCGGGGGCTACAGAAACCCGCGCCGCCATCAAAATCCTCAGACATTGATTCCTGGTTCGGGCTTTACCCGTCCAGGGTTGCAGGGCGATAGAAGCCAAATCATTGTGAGCCCATCCTGTTAGGCCCCGCTGGACCGAGGGCTAAGCCTGGGAATAGCACGCTTCACAAACTCATCGAACTTGGGCACCGTAAACGCCACCAGCCCACGCTTAGGGCTGTAGGCCACGCCTTTCTTGATCACTTCATCCCGAATCGGGGCCCCTTGCTTGACTGTCAATCCAAGGATTTTGGCGACGTCTGTTGACCCGGCAGGAGACGGTCCAAGCTCGGCCATCGCGCGAGCGTATTCCTGCTGACGGTCCGTGAGTCGTTCCAGCCGTACTTTGAAAAACCCTTTATCTAAAGCTGCGGTGGCACGTTTTGTCGCCGATCTCGCATGCTCAGATGTGATCGGAGAGGACGGCGCAATTTCCCATACATGAGACCCCCACACCTGCAAGAAGAACGGTTTTTCCGACGCCGCGAAGGCCAAGCATAATGACACTTTTGGCGGCCTTGCCGTTTTTCGTCCGCTCGATCGTGGTTTCAGCCTGTTTAAGAACGCCTTCACGGCCTGCCAGTTCCGGTGGAGGCGTTCCTGCCCCAGGGTTGTAAGGGTTGTCTACGGGGTTCATGGCTAAAGTCCTTTTCACTAGAAAAGTTAGACCAAGTTAGGCATAAAAAACCTTACATACTCTAACTTTCATAGAAACAAAAATCTCAATAGAATCAAAAAAAGAAACCCAAATAACGAGAGTTTATTTTCGACCACCAAACTTTACATAACTTTGACATTCAGAAATTATACTTCTCTGTCCACCGAAGGGAATGGGATCGGAGCAAGCTAACATATTGTAATAATGATTGTAATTCCTCAATTCAACCCCCCAAATGGGCCTATATGGCCCTTTTGGGGGGTAAAATGGGCAATATAGGATCGGGAGGTTTCTCAATCTATTTTATATAGTGTTCTTTTGGGAGTACAAAAGAGCGATATAAGGCATGAAAACGCCTATTTTTGGAGTGTTACTCAACATAATTCAATAAGTTGACTTGGTCTGATAAACATTAAAGGGCTTAGAGACATCAACTGATTTTATTTTCATCTGCGGTTGATGATCTTTAAAAGTTAGACCGTCGCACAGTTGGATTCTCGATTAGATTTTGATTCTGAACTCGTTAAATTGGAGTCCTTCTCACACTCCTACCGCGCTTCGCTTGGTGCCCTGCGTCGAACCGCTCAATCAGCCCCCTCGTTCCTCAGGATCTGATTGAGCTCTCTCCGCAGGTTTACACATAGGTATCGCCGATTTGATATTAATCTAAGTGAACGTTTATTCTGGCTTAAAGCTAGCCTCAACATGTTATATTAG
>CAZXWJ010000089.1:0-15632 GCA_964644375.1 uncultured Desulfobacteraceae bacterium
TTCAGGGCATCAATCCTCTGCCTGGGGTAGTCCCTGTCGTATTTGGCATAGTAATTATAAAAATATTGCCTTTTGCAGGCCTCAAAGGTGTCATATCTGCTTGCCGACCAGCCCAATATCGGGGTAAATTCGAACTGCTTGATTGGATGCATCGCTTTTGCCTCCGGTAAACAGGTTGACAGGGGTTCCGAAGTCCGCAGTGAGTGGCGCGTCGGAGCGGAAAATACAATGAAAAAATGAGTTGTTTTTCAGCACCATCTTTTCTCATCCCGAAGCAGGAGATGCTCCAGGGCAAGCACCATGAGAATGCCCGTGATCAGGCTGTTTGCCAGGAAGACCTGAAGATATCCCGGTAGCGAGGCGATGAGTTCATGAGGTAAGAATCCCACCAGGGTGCCGACGAGAACGGGTAACCCCACAACGAAATAATCCCTGGAATCCAGCTTTCGGGAGGCAATGATCGTAATCCCAGCCCCGACCTGTGCCCCCATGGCGATGCACAGGGCCGCCCCCACGACCGGGCCGGGTACCAGGGCGAGCAGTGCGGCGAGCTTGGGAAGAAAGGCTGCGGTCAGGAGAATCACCCCGCAATAGGTTACCGTAAACCGGCTGGCCACGCGATTGACCAGAATCAGCCCGGGGCTGGTACTGTAACTCACGGTTCCTACCACGCCGAAAAGACCGCAGGCGATACCGCCCACCCCGTTGATCAGAATGCCCCGCCGGGTCGCTGCGGGCAGGCGTCCCTGATCCGTGATCCCGGCGACACCCTGAAGACTCCCCAGGCTGTTGACCATGACTGCGAGATAGGCGCATGCAAAAGCCAGTGCCACCGGCCAGACAGGGTCGGGTGCGGAGAGAAACCAAGGGGTGGAGAGGGAGAGCCAGGGGGCGTCTATCAGCTTTTGCCAGGGTAGACGGTCCAGCATCAGGAAAAGGAAACATCCGACAACCATCCCAACGAGAAGGGAAACGGTCTTCCAGAATCCGCGGAGTCGATAGGAAAGGGTGGCCATAAGGAGCACGAGGCCCAGGCTGATGATGAAGACCCCGATTTCTCCTTCAGGATGGGCCGCATCCACGCCGGTCATGAAACGGACCAGGGCCGGAAGAAGGCCGAGGGCGATCAACATGAGGATTACACCCACTACGTTGGGCGTAAATAACCTTGTGACCCTGTCAAGTTGACCTGAAAGGACCAGCGAGATCAAGAGCGTTCCCCCGAGAATCAGCCCGCCCTGGAGTGCCGGGAGCCCATAGTGGGCCAGGAGAATGAAGGTGAGGACCAGGGCCGTGGAAGGTCCTTCGACAAGCGGGAACCGATGTCCAAACAGGGTCTGAACGACGGTGAAAAGGCCGGAGGTCAAAAGGGTGAGCTGGAGAAAACGTATTTCGCCGGTTGCCCCCAGTCCAAGGGGACCTGCCACCAGAGCGGCCGTGATCACAAAGGCCGGAAAAATGACAACGGCCCACTGGAGACCATAGAGCAGGGCGTATCTAAAGGGCGGATGATCATCAAGGTCGTAAATATAGGCGGGCTTTTCATCTTTTTCGGCACAGGATGGCATTGGCGAACCGGTCGGTTCAATCATATCTGTATTGGAATTGCTCATGTCAGCGTGAGACTCTCCTGGTGGTAATTGCGGAACTGCCCTATTTGACAAGCTTTTTATCAGGAAACTGTTGGAAAGGCAAGGGAAGGTTCGACCCTGATTCACCATCCGGGCATCATCTGTCCCGTGCATCGTGGGCGGATGCGGAGCTATCTTGATTGCTGCGGTTGTTGCCTTAGAGAGGGGTGTCAGGGCGCAGCTCGTCAGAAAGGATTCCATCGGGTGCAAAAGAAAAAATGGCAGGGCCTTTAAGTGCCCTGCCGGGTTTCCAGGCGCAAAAGATTATGTGATCGTTGCCTCCGATTCCTGCACATATCCCGTGCCGAAGGACGGCGAAACGGCCGCGTGAGGCATGGAGGGGATCATTTTGTAGGTCTGAACCAATCGATTGCCCAGGGTGTCGGCCAGTCGTCTAAAAAAGATGAGACCGTTCTCGGGTTTCCGCTCCAGGATGTGATGGATTTTTTTGACATTGACCTTGAGCAGTTTGGTCGGTTCTCGACATTCTGCAGAGGCTGAATACACATTGCGTCCCACCAGACTCGACCACCCAAAGACCTCTCCGGATTGATCAATCCTGTAAACCGTATGGCCGTCTTCGCCGATGGTCAGCTTGACCCGTCCCTTAAGCAGGATATAGAAAGAGTTTGCACGGTCGCCCTCCCGAAAGAGGAAAAACCCCGGGTTATGGGATGCCTTGACCGCAATGTCCATGAAATTTTTGATGAAATCTTTGCTCATCCCTTGGAGTAGATCTGATTGCTGAAAGTACATCACACGCCCTCCTTTTTCCCGGGGGACGAACCCCATGCCAGAGAAGCGGATCGGGCCGTGCCCGGGATCTGAAAACGAGGTCAAAAACCCCGATAAAACAGTGACCTTTCCAAACGGGGCGTTTCAAAACATACCTCCAAGGGACCGAAGACTGTCCGTTGGAGGGGGGATAGCGGCAATTTCAGAAAACCTGTCCTCATAACCACCTCCTATAAGGAAGGAAGAGGGTTTTAAACCGCCATGCCGTTATGGAGGAAAGCGCAATCAGATTCGGGCCTTTCGCTCAACAGGAGAGAAAAACCTGTGCAGGTGGAGGGGAATAACGAGGGTATACGGAGCAACGCACCGAAAGAGGCTTAGAGCCGTCAACATCCACAATCCGTGCGGTAAACCTATTTTATAACGCCTTCGAAATCGAAGTCAAACCCATAAATTCAAGGTGCCCCGTATGGCCCAGGTAAAGCCTGTTTTCCCTGTCTTAGGGGCAGGCTAAAAAATGGTGGCATTTGGTGAAATCCGCATTATATTATTGAAATTTTGTGTGATTTTTGTCATTTTTTTTTTAAAAATATGTGAAATACATATTTCTGCAAGTCCTTCAGGCGGGTAAGAGAGGTCTCCATTCGTGCATTTTATATTGTTTTTTATTACATTCTTGATGCTTTACGGATCACTTCATGCCTATGCCTTCATCAAGTTAAGACAGGCCTTTTTCCCGAGTATTGCGGTTAATCTTTCCATCGGAGCGTTCATGCTCTTTATGGTGTTCTGCCCGGTCCTTGTGCGGGTCTTGGAAAGGTTCGGCCTTGAATCCGTCGCGCGATTGCTGGCCCTTGTCGGATACTCCTGGATGGGCGTCCTGTTCCTGTTCATCTCATCGTCCTTGATTATCGACATATACCGTCTGGGGGTAACCCTCATCGTTTTTATGACCAAGGCGAAAGGTGCCTGGTGGCTCTTTTCCCCGAAAAGTGCCTTTTATCTGGCTTTCGCTGTGTCGGTTGTCGCGGCTGCCTGGGGATTCCTGGAGGCCGGCCGGATACGATCCGAGCTTATCACCATCACCTCTTCCAAGATCCCCGAAGGTATCGGCCGCGTGAGGATCGTCCAGGTTTCCGATATCCATCTGGGTTTGATTGTTCGGGAATCAAGGCTCGAAAAGATATTGAGGAAGGTGAAGGAGGCCGACCCGGACATCCTCGTGTCAACGGGTGATCTCGTGGACGGGCAGGTCAACGACCTGTCGCGAATGGCGGACATGTTTCAAAAGATACCTGCGAAATATGGAAAATTCGCGGTCACGGGAAACCATGAATACTATGCCGGAATCAAACGCTCCCTGACTTTTACGAAGGCGGCCGGGTTCACGATTCTCAGGGGAAAGGCCGTCGAGGTCCCGGGAATCGTCCATATCGCCGGGGTGGATGATCCTGCCGGAAAAAGGTTCGGCCTCGATGCGCGAATCTCGGAAGAGGCCCTCCTCTCGCGTCTTCCGTCGGACCGTTTTATCCTGCTTTTGAAGCACCGGCCTGTTGTGAATCAAAAATCGTCCGGGCTGTTTGATCTGCAGCTTTCCGGGCATGCCCACAAGGGGCAAATCTTCCCCTTCAGCCTCATCGTCAAGATGTTTTATCCCCTCGACGCGGGATTGCTGAGCCTCGAAATGGGAGGACGCCTTTACGTGAGCAGGGGCACAGGCACCTGGGGACCGCCCATGCGGTTCCTTGCACCCCCGGAGGTCAGCGTCATCGATCTCGTTCATGCAGACCCCGACTGAGGGGAACAGCATGCTCCCAGACCGCGTTTTTTGGGAAAAAATCGGAGACCGGCAGGATTGAGAAGCCTTGAATTATTTGTGGGAAGGAAATCCGGACCGAACCGATCCTCAAGGGCAGCCTCAGGTGGGACTTGTGCAGGAGGGTGCTTTGACGGAGCCTTGGGTCGTTGTTGATGCCTCGTCCCTCATGTCTCGTCTTCGACGCCACGCGGTCAATCGTCCGACGTAATTCTTAAGGCTCAGGTAAACTGGCTTTATGGAGAGGATCAGCAGTAAAATTGCCCCTGCCCATTCAATCCATGGGGGGATGAATTCAGCAGCTTCCCCGGCCATAGCCCGGGCAGAGAGATCGAAGGAGATATAGATGTGGTCGAGGACCATGCCGAAAATGACCGCCGAGAGGGCGATAGCCGTGAGATATATGGCCGTGGCGCGTTTACCCAGTGTTCCGAAAAGCACAGTCAGTGAAGTGATGTTGGTCGCGGGGCCGACCAGTAGAAAAACGAGGGCCGCACCGGGACTGACACCCTTTAGAATGAGGGCGGCGGCAATGGGTGTGGAGGACGTTGCGCAGATATACAAAGGAATCCCCGCGGCCAGCATGAGCAACATGGAGGATAGGCCTCCTCCGAGATGGCGCATCATGATTTCGTTCGGAACAAAAGACGTGATCAGCGCGGCCAGGATCAGACCGAGCATGAACCAAACGACCATGTCCCCCCAGACCTCCGTCAGTGAATATTTCAGGCCTGCAGATATTTTTTCAGCAAAGGTGTGATGTCTCCCATGGGCACCGGGGGTGCAATCCCGGCCGTCGCAACAGGCATCCACTGGACAACTTTGATCCGCGGTAATGGTGCGGTGCCCGTCCTCTGGGCCCAGAAAATTTTCTGTGATCCCTGCCAGGGCTGCCGTGAAAAAGGCCACCAGGGGTCTGGCCAGGGTCATAAGAGGATCCATGAGGGCGTAAGTAATGGCTATGGAATCCACTCCCGATTCGGGGGTCGAGATGAGAAACGCGGTGGTCGCGCCACGGTTGGCACCCTGTTTTCTGAGGGATACGGCGGCCGGCAGAACGCCGCAGGAGCAAAGGGGGATGGGAATGCCCAGAAAGGCGGCCTTGAAAACGGATTTGAACCGGCCATGGCCCAAATGTCTGGATACCGAATTCTGATTCAGAAAGACTTTCAGGAGGCCGCTGATCCCTAATCCAAATAAAATATAGACCGAAGATTCCACGAGGAGATGCCAACTCTCCGTGAGAATAATCCATATCAGGTGCAACATTTGAAAACCTCTAATGTTTTACTCGCGCACATGCTCGATCCCGATATCGAGGAGATCGGAAACATGGTCGTCATCAAGGGTGTAATACAAAATCTGTCCGTCACGGCGATTCCTGACCAGGGCCATGTCCTTCAAGCGGCGAAGCTGGTGGGACACGGCTGATTCGCTCAGGCCGAGAAAGGCGCTGAGGTCACACACGCACATTTCACCCCCCATCAGGGCCATAAGGATCTTGAGGCGGGTAGGGTCTCCGAGGACCTTGTAGGTCCGGGCAAGGCGATCGAGTTCCCGGTCCGGGAGCATGCCCTCACGGGCAAGGGCAACACGTTTGAGGTGTATGACACGAAATTTGCAACCCTCTTCTTTGAAAAAAATGGTCTTTCCGGCAGGCATAAATCGTCTCCGTTTTGTATCTGAATATATGCTCAAATATAAGTTTGATGGCGTGCCGGGTCAAGTATTTTTTACACTTGTCTAATGATATCAGAGGGATTAGAAAGATTTGGCCGGCGCAGGGGGAGGGTTGAAACTTCCAACCGATTCTGAAATGATGAATCCCATATCCCGGGACACCGGTGATCCCTGGCACTTTCTGAGGAGGGTAACACGCCCTCTTGTCAGAAGAAAGACTGACTATGCTCCATAAATTATTGAGACGATTAGGCCTCACCATGACCTGCGGGTTTTTCACGGTCCTTGCGGTTCTTGGCTCGATCGTTCTGTATGTGATCCTGTCCTTGTGGCTGGAACGTTTTGCTGCGGGGGATATCCTTATAGTGGCCATCATTCCTGTGATCCTTGCGCCTCTGTTCACCTGTTTTCTATTAAGAACTGTCTTGAAGCTGGAAATAGTCGAAAAGGACCTGCTAAACAGCGAGGCGCGTTTCAGGAGCCTTTATGAAAACGCCACGATCGGCATTTACCGTAAAGCTCCGGACGGCCGTATACTTCTTGCCAATCCGGCCCTGGTAAAAATGCTCGGTTACGCGTCTTTTGAAGAACTCGCAATGCGTAATCTCAAGGAAAAAGCCTGTGAACCGGCCCCTCCCCGGAATAGGCTCAAGGATCTGGCAGAAAAAGACGACGTGATAAAAGGCCTGGAGGCGATGTGGCGGAGAAAAGACGGTTCTCTCATCATTGTTCGGGAAAACGCAAGGGCCATAAGGACGGAGGAGGGCGGGATCCTGTATTATGAGGGAACCGTTGAAGACGTCACCGGGCGCCGAAAGACGGTTGAGGCACTGAGACACAGGGTGGGACTGGAAAGACTGGTCAATGGGCTCTCGGCCCTATTCATCAACCCAACCCCGGGGGAGTCGGACAAGCCGATCGAGGAGGGTTTAAAACTGGTCGGTGACTCTTCAGCGGCCGACAGGAGCTATGTCTTCGTGCTGGACCATAAAAAGGGGACCATGTCCAATTCCCATGAATGGTGTCGAAAGGGTATCGCGCCCCAGTTGGACAATCTGCAGGATTTGGCCCTTTCGGATTTCAGGTGGTGGATGGGCCAGTTGGAAAAAAGGGAAACCATCTTTATCCCCCACGTGGAAGATCTTCCGGAAGAGGCGGCGGGTGAAAAAAAGATTCTAATGGCTCAGGGCATAAAAGCCCTTATCTCCGTGCCCATGGCCTATGAAGGGAAACTCGTCGGTTTTCTGGGGCTCGATTATATGACAACGCAGAAAGAATGGGAAAAGAAAGACGCCGCATTGCTCAGGACCGTGGGCGATATTTTTGTCAACACCATGGAGCGCAAACGGGCGGAAGACGTCCTTCGGCAAAGCGAAGAAAGGTTCCGAAGACTTTTTGAACAGTCCAATGACGTCGTTATCCTCCATCGGACGGGTGAGATCGTCGATATCAATCAAAGGGCCTGTGAAATGCTCGGCTACAGTCGGGAACAACTGCTTACCATGTCCATACCGGATCTTCATACTCAAGAAGATCACGAAGCGCTGCACGCAAGGCTTCAATTTACCCTGACAGAGAAGCCCGTGATCTTTGAAACCCAGTGGAAAAGGGCCGACGGCTCGTTGGTTGATGTCGAGGTAAGCTCCAAGGTCGTGGATCCGGAGAATCGCATTACCCAGGGAATCGGTCGCGATATTACTGAACGCAAGCGGGCTGCGGAGGCCCTCGAAAGAGAAAAAACCCTTCTTGAAAAGCTCTTTGACAATCCCTACGAGGCCATTGCCATGGGCGATGTCAGGGGGCGTTGTGTCAGAATCAATCAATCATTTACCCGTTTGTTCGGCTACAGGCCGCACGAGGCCATCGGACGGGATATCGATGAGTTGATCACTCCCCCGGAGCTGCGTGAACATGCAACAGTCATGCGGAGCCGGGCCGAGAAGGGGGAAAGGGTCGAGTACGAAACGCGGCGCAGACGCAAGGATGGAACCCTTGTCGATATAGTCGTTACCCTGGCCCCGGTTATCATAGCCGATCAATTGTTTGGGGCTTACGCCATCTGGCGGGACATCACGGAAAGGACTCAGGCGGAAGAGGAGAAGAAAAGGCTGGAGGGACAACTTGTCAGGGCCCAGAAAATGGAGGCCATCGGGACCCTTGCCGGCGGGGTGGCCCATGATCTCAATAATATTCTGTCCGGCATCGTCAGTTATCCTGAGTTGCTCTTGATGGACCTTCCACCTGATAGTCCCTTGAGAAAACCCATCCTGGCGATTCAGAAATCCGGAGAGAGGGCCGCCGGAATCGTTCAGGACCTGCTGACCCTTGCCAGGAGAGGCGTTGCTACAACTGAAGTGGTGAATCTCAACCAAATCGTCAGGGATTACCTGAAGAGTCCCGAATATAACCTGCTGCAAGGGGGCTATGAGGGGATCGATATGGTGACCGATCTTGAACCGGATCTGATGAACGTCCTCGGTTCCACCGTTCACCTATCAAAGTCGCTGATGAATTTGATGACCAATGCTGCGGAAGCCATGCCCGGGGGGGGAACGATTCGTGTCTCCACCAGGAACCGCTATGTCGATCGCCCGATCGGAGAGTACGACAGCGTCGAGGAGGGTGATTATGTGCTCCTGCGTGTTTCCGACATGGGAGTCGGCATTCCACGCATGGATTTCGAGAGAATATTCGAGCCCTTTTATACGAAAAAAGTTATGGGGAGGAGCGGGACCGGTTTGGGCATGGCCGTGGTCTGGGGAACCGTGAAGGACCACCGAGGATATATCGATATTCAAAGCGAACAGGGAAAGGGTTCGACATTTACTCTTTATTTCCCCGTCACTCGGCGGGAATCACCCGCAGATGATCCTCCGCTGCCTATCGAGAGTTTTAGGGGAAGGGGAGAGTCCATCCTGGTCGTGGATGACGTGGAAGAGCAGAGGCAGATCGCGTCGAGGATACTGGGGAAGCTGAATTATGCCGTAACCACGGTTTCGAGCGGAGAAGAAGCGCTCGAATATCTGAGCGGGCGGTCTGCCGATCTCGTTCTTCTGGATATGATCATGGATCCGGGAATGGATGGGTTGGAGACCTATCGTAAAATCCTTGAATTGCACCCCGGTCAGAGGGCGATCATTGTCAGCGGATTTTCCGAGACGTCGAGGGTCAAGGAGGCCCAACGGCTCGGTGCAGGGGCCTATATCAGAAAACCCTATCTTATGGAAAAGATCGTTACGGCCGTTAGAACGGAACTCGATACATAGTTGAAACGGCCTTTTACCGGGTCATTGGCGCCCAAAATAGGTCCTCTACCGGTCTGGACCGATGCGGACATAAAAACTTTTGTGAAACTTTAGCGTTTACCTGGGTTGAGAGAGATGCGCATCCACGAAACAGGTAAGATTGCAGAGGATTTTTACGCCCTGGGCATACCGGCCGTGCCGGTTTTTCTTCTGGACGGTCCCGTGCCCGTTCTTTTCGACGCAGGCTTCTCTGTGCTTGTGCCCCTCTATGAACGGGAAATCAAAGAAATCTTGGGCTCTCGATCTCCGGCTTACCTTTTCCTTACCCACTCACACTGGGATCACATCGGCGGCGCAGGGCATTTCAAGACCCTTTGGCCGGAGTTGCGCATTGCGTGTCATTCCCGGATCCGTGAGATCCTGACCCATCCCGGTGCCGTTCAAGCCATTAAAAGGCTCAATCGGCAGGGAACCCGGGACATGCCGTACTGGGGCCGGACGATCGAAGAGGACCTCCCTTTCAAGCGCTTTACGCCAGACCTCGACCTCAGGGCGGGACAGCGCCTTGAACTCGCCCCGGACTGCCATGTCACGGCACTCCATACGCCGGGACATACCTGGGACCTCATGAGTTACTGGATGCCGGAGAGGAAGATCCTGATAGCCTCCGAGGCGGCAGGCTGTGAACTCGGAGGCCGCGTTATCACTGAATTTCTGGTGGATTACGACGCCTATCGCCAGTCCCTGCTGCAATTGATCGCTCTGGAACCGGAGATCCTTTGCCTGGCCCATGAGATGGTGTTCACGGGGCAGGATGCCCGGGACTACATGATGCGATCCCTGGAAGCCGCGGAGGCTTATGTGGACGAGGTCGAGGGCATTTTACAAGATACGGGAGGGGATGTCGAGAGGACCGTGGGCCGTATCAAGGCCTCCGAGTGGGAGGATCTTCCCTATCCCAAGCAACCTGAACCGGCATACCTCATGAATACTCGAGCCAGGGTCGGGCACATCTTGGAGCGTATGAACAAGAGAGACGGGATCGGGGATAGGGGACGGACGACGGAGGACGGCGAACACCCTGATCAGGGATCCCCCTCAATATCCTGATTTCATGCATGATATGCCTATGAGGCGTTGGATCTAGGGGACGGGACCCGTTAGAAGATTTTTTCCGCCAGCCAGAAAAGAAGCATGCCGAGCACCACGGTTCCTCCAAGGGATCTTGTCTTGAGGGCAAATATGAAGGTCGGCAGGGCCACCAGAAGTTTTGGATTTAAAAGAATAAATTTACGGGGATCCCCCAGGGTAACGATTTCAGGGAGGACCAGGGCGCTCAGGATGGCAACCGGGATCAGTTCCAGCCAGTCCACTAACCATTGAGGCAGACGCCGGCGGGAAAGATAGAAGAGGGGAATCCACCTGGGAATGTAGGTCACCAGGCCCATGCCGATAATCAATAATAAATAGTCCAGATGAATCAAAGATCTGCTCCGGTATACGAAAGACCTTTCCGTGTACAGGCTTCGGGTTACGATTTCTCACCCGACAGGAAAGGCCAGAGGCGTTTTAAAAAAACACCGACGGTCGTGGCCGCCATGGAGGCCAGCACCACATAAGAGTTGCCGGGGATCACAAGGGCAAGAACCACGGCCAGCAGCCCGGCCAGGACGGCCGTGACGGCGTGAAGCCTTCCTCTGAGTTGAAAGACCAGGAGGCAGAGGAACATGGCAACCAGGGCATAATCGATACCGAAGGCCCCGGTCGGAATAAACTGACCGCCCAGTGCCCCCAGAACCGTACTGATGATCCACACCAGGTTGGCCGTGTGGTTAAGCACCAGGGCCGGGCGCCAATGCCAGCGGCCTTCCCTGAACTTTGTAAGATTGACCGCGAAGCTCTCGTCGGTGACACCATAGGCAAAAAGAGATATCCAGCCCCGGTGAAGACGGCCCAGGTAAAGGGCCAGGGAAGAGCTCATGAGGAGATGCCTGAGATTGACCGTGAAGGTCGTCACGATAATGGGCAGTGCGGCGGCATTGGCGCCGATCATGGATACGGCGATGAATTGAGCACTCCCTGCAAAGACCAGCAGGGACATGAGAGCGACCTCCAGGGGGTGGAGCCCCGCCTTCTGGGCCAGGACTCCGAAGGCCAGCCCGATCGGCACATACCCCAGGCAGATGGGCCAGGCGGCCCTGGTGCCCTCCCTAAGACAGCCAGCTGTCCGTTTTCCTGAACGCTCTTTCAGCGTCATACCCCTACCTTTTTATTAATCGTCATCTTCGGCTTTATCCGGGCCTCGATCCTCTTGTGTTTTGATTTTATTAAACCGTCCCCGGGCGTTGAATGCAAGTCATTCTTAACCGGGTTGCCGAAAGGATTCGTCGAAGGCGAGGATTTGTATTTTTGTTTCGCGGTTTGGAGGGGGGTTGAATAAATGAAAAAATGTTAGTATATTAAAAAAGTATGAATTGCGAGTTTATTGTTGAAAGGCAAAGCCATGGATATTAAGAACGGGCCTGAAAGCCGTTCAACACAGAGAATCGTTGAAATTTCGGTGCCCTCCTCGCCCCCGGGGACGGCAGAACCGGGAACCCCTCCAGGGAGTTGCTGAGACGCTGGCCCTGAGGACCGGGTGCGTCCTCCCGATCCGAAGCAGTCCTTTGTGCTTGGGACGATTCGAACAGATGCGGGCGAGGTATCCCAGGTGTCGTCTATTCTGACAGGGGCCGATCGCCGGGGAACCGTCAAGGCGCGATGGGGCGTGGGCAGGATGGATTACAAGGTGGATCCGGGTCTCTATGCCCTGGGATCGCCTGATCACCAATCACCGGCCCTGGTCACGGCCAATTATAAGATGAGTTTTGACGGACTCAGGTCTGCACTCCCGGGAAGGGATGCATGGATTCTGGTTCTGGATACCCGGGGAATCAATGTGTGGTGTGCTGCGGGAAAGGGGACCTTTTGCACCCGGGAACTGGTCCGCCGTATGGCTTCAAGCTGTCTCGGCAGGGTCGTGGCGCATCGAAAGGTGATTTTGCCGCAACTAGCAGGTCCCGGGGTGGCCGCACACCAGGTCCGAAAGATGTCCGGCTTCAGCGCTGTTTTCGGCCCTGTCAGGGCGGCGGATCTTCCCGCCTTCCTCGATGGGGGTCTCAAGGCCACGACCGAGATGCGCAGAAAGACCTTTAAAATCCGGGAAAGAGCGGTTCTGATCCCTGTCGAACTGATGGCGGCCCTGAAATGGACCCTGATCATCGGGACCCTTTTGTTCATCCTGAGCGGTTTCGCGGGCGGGCAGGGGTATTGGCGCAATGCCTTGAGCTTGGGCCTTTCCTCCGTTTTCGGGCTGGTTGCCGCCGTTGTGGCCGGTGCGGTTGTCGTACCCCTTTTCCTTCCCTGGCTGCCCGGACGGGCCTTTACGGTCAAGGGCATCACTGCAGGGTTGGTTGCCGCAGGTTTTTTGGCCATTTTTCGTCTGGAAGATCCGGGAAACTGGTCGGTAAAATTGGACACGCTTTCCTGGTTCTTGCTGGCACCTGCCGTTGCGGGGTATCTGGCGATGAATTTTACGGGCGCCTCCACCTATACCTCCCTTTCGGGAGTGAAAAGGGAAATGAAGTGGGCCGTGCCCCTGGAAATCGGGGCATGCTTTGCAGGGATAATCCTTTGGGTAAGCGCTCGCTTTGTGGCTTGAGGAAGGATCGCAATGGGAGAAATGATATATCTTAGAGAAGTCGTAACCCTGGCCCTGGACGAAGAGAGGTGTATGGGCTGCGGAATGTGCATCATCGTTTGCCCCCACCGGGTTTTCGCTATGGAAAACGGTCATGCAAGAATCGATAATCGGGATGCCTGCATGGAGTGCGGGGCCTGCGCCCGGAATTGTCCCGAAGCGGCTTTGACCGTGAAGGCGGGCGTGGGGTGTGCCGCGGCTGTGATCAATACCGCCCTGGGCGTGAAGAAGTCTTCATGCTGCTGCGTCTTGGACCCGGAAGGGGCCGATTCAACGGACCGTGCACCGGGTAAGGTTCCTGGTAACGGGGGATGCTGTTAGATTCAATTTGTGTCCTGTCCTTCGGCGACAGGACCGTGAGGGAGATAAGATGTCTGCAACAGAAGGTTTCGTCATTCAGGTGAGTGCGAGTGGAATTGCGAAGGTGTTGATCCGATCGGATACCGAAGGATGTATACCCGGAGCGCCGCCGATGAATCATTGCCATTGTTCGGGGTGCAGTTCCCGAATCACCGTCGAGGCATCGAACGACATCGGTGCAAGCCCGGGCGATTGGGTCCGGGTGGATCATAAACCCGGGGCCGTGATCAAGAGCGTGGGTTCCCTCCTGGGGATTCCCGGGATGGGACTCCTGATAGGGTGGGGCGTCGGGGCTTTTTTCTCTTCCGGGTTTTCGGTAAGTGACCTTACCGCTTTTATCGTCGGAGGGGTGGTCTTTGCGGCCGCGGTCGTGGTCGGTGTTTCGATCTTTAGAAGGATGGGAGATGAGACGCGGCCCTTTATCGGTCGGATCCTTTCCCATGCCGTTTCCGATAACACGTTTTCCCGAATAAAGGATCCGGTCTGCGGAACGGAGGTGAGTCCTTCCTCGACCTCTGCGCTCCTCGACTACGGAGGGACCCTCTACTATTTCTGTCGTCCTGCCTGCCTGCAGGCCTTTATTCGGGAGCCTGCAAGATACATCGGGGCCACAATGGATTTCGGAAAGGCAAGACCGCGGCCCGGGGGAATTTAATTCCGGCCTGAGGTTCCCAGGTAGATGGCTGCGAGGGCGATCATCGCCCCGATCATCTCCACGGGTATGGCCGGCCGGGAAAACAGGAGAATATCCCAGACAAAGGAGAGCGTCGGTTGCAGGAGCAGGATGAGCCCGGCGCTCGATGCCTCCACCTTGGGCAATCCTTTCGACAGGGTCACCCACCCCAGCGTTTGACCCATCAGACCATAACCCAGAAGAGCCCCCCAGGACCCCAAATCAGGTATGATGAAGCTCTCGCCCTGAACCCAGGCCTCCGCGCCCATGATCAGTGCCGTAAAGAGCGAGATGACGGCAATGACGGACAGACTGCTCCCTTTTGGGGAACCGGACTGACTTTTTCTCAGGGTCAGGAGGTAAGCCGAATAGACGAGGGCGGCCCCGAGCCCCAGAAGAACGCCGGCCTTATACGTCGCCCCCAGGGCGTTCCAGTTGACCCCCACCAGGAGGTACAAACCCGTCATGGCCAGGGGAATGGCGAAGGCGAGTTTCCATGTGAACCTTTCACCCAGTGCTGCAATCCCGAAAACGACCAGAAAAAAGACCTGAAAATTGGCCAGCAGGGTGGCCAGACCGGGTCCTACATAATGAATGCTTCGATGCCAGAGGGTCAGGTCCAGGGCCATGAAGAGGCCGCAGACCAGAAGTGTAAGGGTGCTTCGTATGCCGTGAAAAAGGGGCTTTCTGCGAAGGATCAACAGTGCCGACAGCATCAGTCCCCCGAAGAGCATCCTGTAGAAGCCCGCCATGGTTGGGCCCACCTGGGCCAGTTTGACGAAGACCGCCGAAAAACTGATCATGGTGGCCCCGACACTGAGCTGGAGCATCCCTAACATTCTTTTCTTTGAAGACGCGGTTCGTTTTGATACCATCATGGCACTCAGGATCTGGGCTTCGCAAAAGTCGAAAAACTATTTATAAAAACAGAGTCCGGTTAGCATGGCAAGGGTTTTTGTGCCTTATGTCGCTGACGGGCGTGGTTCGAGTAAGGGGAGAGCACGACCGATGAAACGGGGATCTCTTGAGGTGGGGTCAAGGACCATGGACAATCGGATTCCATTCAAGGTATGGTAATAAACAGGCAGGTCCTCCATCCGGAGGATGAAAATTCAACCTCAAAACAGGCCGATATGGGTGCAGGGATGAGACGTATCGGTCATCTGATCCTGTGTTTCGTCGGGCTGACGACCCTGTTTTCATGCAGCATGCTTTCAAAGACATACGATGTGGCTAAAGGTACGGTGAAAACCACCTACCGGGTCACCAAGGGGGCGACCAAAGCGACCATCGGAACAGGCAAATTCGTTTATAAAATGGGTGGCTATACCTTCAACGTGGTGATCGCCCCGCTGAGCTGGCCCTTTATCGGTGACGAAATCGAATCCATAGACGGACTCCCACCCAAGGAAGCCGTTCGAAAGGGGCGTGTAAAGAATTCACCCTATGTCGTCAGAGGAAAGCGCTACGTCCCAATGTCCATCGAGGAGTCGAAACATTACAGAGAAAAGGGAATGGCTTCCTGGTACGGATATGAGACGAGAAATATGAAGGGCGGACACATGACGGCCAACGGAGAAGCCTTTTATCCGAACGGCCTCAGCGCAGCCCACAAATACCTCCCCTTGCCGACCCATGTGCGTGTGACCAACCTGGAAAACCACCGTTCGATCATCCTTCGGGTCAACGATCGGGGCCCTTTCGTGAAAGGACGCATCATAGATCTCAGTGCCGGTGCGGCTCGAAAGCTCGG
>CAZXWJ010000090.1:0-15468 GCA_964644375.1 uncultured Desulfobacteraceae bacterium
CGACACCAAGAAAGAACTTGGAAAGGCTGGACTGGTAGTGAACAATTTCTGTGTGTCCGTGCCCAGCAACGAGCCACGATGCACATCCTGTCATATCGGGTATGGCTGGAAAGACAAGACCTTTGATTTTGCGGCGGAAGAACGGGTGGACTGCCTCATCTGCCACGAGCAGACCGGCACCTACAAAAAATTTCCGACGGCTGCGGGGAATCCCGCCTCCGAACCCAAAAAATTCAACGGCAAGATGTTCAACCCTCCTGAATGGAACAAGGTCGCCCAGAGCGTGGGTCGGCCCACCCGCCGCAACTGCGGGGTCTGTCACTTCCTCGGGGGGGGTGGTGAGGGCGTCAAACACGGCGATCTGGATGGATCCATGTTCAAACCGAAGAAGGCCCTGGACGTCCACATGGCCATCGACGGTGAAAATTTCAATTGCACCCGCTGCCATTCCACCGAAAAACACGCTATTTCAGGAAGATGTTATAAGACCCCGGCTTCCGAGGATCGGCGGAGCCTTTTGGACTCCGACCTGATCAAACGGATTACCTGTTATTCCTGCCACAGCGAAAAGCCCCACAAACCCGGCGTCAAGGCCAATGACCACACGGACAAAGTCGCCTGTCAAACCTGTCATATCCCGGAATTCGCAAGGATCAATTCCACCAAGATGTGGTGGGATTGGTCCAAGGCGGGAAAAAAGGATGAAAAGGGCAAACTCATCGTGAAAAAGAAGGACGGTCGCCCTGTCTACCACACGAAGAAGGGGGAGTTCCGGTGGGAGAAAAATGTCCGGCCGGAATATCGCTGGTTCAACGGGGTGATCAAAAATGTCCTGCTCACCGACAAGATCGATCCCGGAAAGGTCGTCCAATTGAATTATCCTGAAGGGCACTACGACGATGCCAATGCCCGCATCTACCCCTTCAAGGTGCACCGGGGCAGACAACCCTACGACAAGGTCCACCAGACCATGGTCGTCCCCAAGCTCTTCGGCCCCAAGGGTTCCGGTTCCTATTGGAGCCAATATGACTGGAAAACATCCATCGGCAAGGGAATGGAATATGTCGGTCTCCCCTTTAGCGGAGAATACGACTTTTTGGAAACGGAATACCTGTTCCAGACGACCCATATGGTTGCGCCCGATGAAAAGGCACTGAGTTGCAGCGAGTGTCACCGCAAGGACGGTCGCTTGGCCGACCTCGCCGGGTTCTATATGCCCGGGCGGGATGCCGACAGGACCTTGAACGTGATCGGTTGGGGCGGTGTGATTGCCGCCCTGATAGGCGTTTTGGGGCACGGTGCGGGCCGATTCCTGAGCCGGGCCGGAAGGAGAAAATAAGCCATGGATTCAAACGAATGCAGAATGGAAAAAATTTATCTCTATAGCCGGTTTGAACGTTTCTGGCACTGGGTACAGGCCGCCTTTGTCGTCCTTCTCGGGCTCACAGGTTTTGAAATCCACAGCGGATACCAGCTCTTCGGATTCAAACGGGCGGTGGAATGGCACAATACCCTGGGTATTTCATGGCTGGTCCTCTATGCCTTTATCGTGTTCTGGCACCTGACTACTGGACAGTGGAAGCATTACATCCCCACAACCAAGATGCTCTTCAGGGTCACCCTTTACTACCTGATCGGAATTTTCAAGGGTGAACCCCATCCCGTACCCAAAAGCGAACGGGTCAAACACAATCCGCTCCAGAGGTTGACCTATTTGGGCATCTCCCTTTTTCTGATTCCCTTTCAGATGGTTACCGGCCTCCTTTACTACACCTATAATTCATGGCCCCAGATGGGCATCACCAACCTGGTCCTCGGGACCCTGGCCGTCCTTCATATTGCCGGGGCCTTTGCTCTTCTCGTATTTTTGATCATCCACGTTTATATGACGACTACCGGGCACTCGCTCACGGCCCACTTCAAGGCCATGTGCTCGGGCTGGGAAGAGGTCCCGGTACGGGACGAGGGTCCAGGGCTGGCCAAAGAGTAACGTATCCCTGACTCGGTCCTCGCCTGCGGCAGGGCTCCGACAGGTGAGGGTCCCTCACTGCGTACCCACAAAAAAAGCCCGAAAACGGCTCTCATCCAGGGTCAGTGCCCGATCGATTTCCTTCAAGAGCCTGGGCGTTGCGTCCGGGATTTCACCCTCCAGGTTCAGGTAATTGGTATAATGGTCGCTGGTCAATCGGGCAGGGCATTCCAGGCGTTCGATCAAGGCCCTGGTCTCGTGCAGGACCTGATGCGGGGAAAGCATCTGGAATCTTCCCTTTTTGATTTGATGCAGGAGCAGGGTGTTCACCTTCGGCACCAGGGTCCTCAACCGCACAAAGTCCGGTTCAATGGCGTTCAGGGCTTCGGCCGTCGCCAAGGCATGTTCCCGGGTCCGTTCGAACCCGCCCAGGCCGAGAATCACGTACTCGCTCAATTCAAGCCCCGCCTCCTTGACCAGGCGACCCGCCCGAACCTGCTCCGATTGATTGGTCCCCTTCTTCACCTTCCTCAGGACTTCGTCGTCCCCGCTTTCAAGACCCACATGTATTCTGCTGAGCCCGGCCTCCCTGAGCATATTGAGTTCCCGAAGTCCCTTCATGGCGATATACCGGGAGGATCCGTAAACCGTAATCCTCTCCAGAAACGGAAACCGCTCTCTGGCAAAGCGGCAGATGGCGGCCAGATCTTTCGACGGCATGGCAATGGTATTGCCCGCCGGGAAAAACAGGGTTCTCACCCGTTCTCCATACACCCTTCGGCCCGTTTCGATGTCCTCGCAGATTTCCTTTACGGGTCTGATCCTGAAGGGTGGGCCCTTCTTGTAGATCATACAAAAAGTGCACTTGTTGTGGGGGCACCCCACGGTGGCCTGTATGAGCAGGCTGTCCGCCTCGCTCGGAGGCCGGTATATCGGGCCTTCATAACGCAAATTTATTTTTCCTCTTCAAGGATCATTTTTTAATGGTCACTTCACCACATTTAGAGACAGATTTCAATAACCGTTTACAATATCCATATTATTATCATAAACTTCAGTATCTACTTCCATCAATCCCAACAACGTGTGAAAGAGATTATCCTGTGAATATTCTTTTGAGGCCTTATTCTTCACGGCATCTTTATCGATTTTAAAGCCATCTCCAAACCACATAATCGCTGCAATATGTTTTTGTGCCTTCGGGGCCATAAAATAGGGTAACCCATGCAGGTACAAATTGTTTTCACCAAGAGATTCACCATGATCACTGAGATATAACATTGCCGATTCGAAACGATTTGAATTTTGCTTCAATAATCTTATTACTTTTGATAAAAAATAATCCGTGTACAGAATAGCATTATCATATGCATTGTTAATCTCTTCCTCTGTGCATTTCTCAAGTTGATTGGTTTTGCAGGTTGGTGTAAATTTTTCAAAACGTTTCGGATATCGCTTGTAATAGGCCGGGCCATGATTACCCATCTGGTGAAGAACGATTAAAATGTCACCTTGTTTATGACTGTCAATATACTTCTGCAATCCCTCCAGCATCCCTTCATCTCTACATTCGATATCACAGATTGGATTGTTATCGGGGTCTTTATAATCTTCATAGGTCACCCTTAAGGCAACACCTTTCGAATCCGAATTATTATCTCTCCATAATATATGGATTCCGGCATGACTCAATACATCAAGTATATTTTCGGTGGATTTTGATTTTTTATCACGATATTCCCCTCTGTTATAAATAGAAAACATACAGGGAACAGAGACAGATGTTGATGTCCCGCAGGAATACATATTGGGAAAATTGATAATATCTTCTTTTTCAAGAAGTGGATTAGTCTCTCTTTGATAACCGTTTAAAGAAAATCTATCTGCCCTTGCTGCTTCACCGATTACCAGAATGACCAACTCTCTGTCCGTATCGGTTTCCGGTATTTTTGCATCGGTTCCTATTGGTATTAGGGCAGGTTTGCCGCCATTAAAACTACTCGCGATATATTCACCGATTGAATAGATATAATAGGTTGGGTTCGTATAATATCTTAATGGCTTATGCTCTCTTAAGAAAGATGTATAGAATTTACTAAAAGGCAAGAGCATCAAAACAATAAGGGTAAGGGTCCCGGCAATAATTTTCAGTCTTGACAGCCATTCAGTTTTCAGTGACCTGTATTCGACATCGACTTTATAAACAAATAGTGAGGGTAAGATTCCTGCAAACAAAAAATATAAAACCAATTTATAACTGAAAAGGTCCAAAGATTCCCTGATATCTGTTTCAAAGATGTTTTGGATCATGCTGTCATCGATAACTATGCTATATTCATTCATGAAGTAACTGGCAAGGGAAGATGCCAACAGTATGATAATCAAAAGCGGCTTGACGGTATATTTTGCGCAGAAAATAGAGAACAGGAGGATCATAACGCTCGTTAACACAACGGCTAATGAGAAAAAAAAGCCTATGTTATTGAATGAGACCGGATAGACCGCTATCACATTTCTAAAAAAGGAGACATTACCGGATAGCAGCAGAAACAAGGATGTCAAAAGGATAAGCCTAAAATACGTTATTTTTCTAATATTCCTCAAAATACCACCATTTTTGGTTTTCTTAATTAACCCTTAACGATATTTAATCCATACGCCCCTATGATACAAATTCAAACTCGCAAAACCACTTTCATCTACCAAAAGGAAGGCATCGTGACCATCGCCGAAAAGTTGATCAGAGTCACGGGCAACGTGATCAACAACCTCTCATGCATCCCACTTCGAATGGAGCAGGAATTTTTTTGAAATGGCGGGAGTTGGCTTCAGGTACGATTTCAGCCGTTCGATCCATATTTTTGCGGATGCCGGCCTGCATCAGACCGGAGGCGTAATGCACCGGATATCACATCAACAAACTTTCAAACGACTCTATCGATTTATTATTTTCCGTTTACTGGGCATGTCAACAAAAAAAAGCGATCCGGATGTCTCTCCCCTTTGTATCCACTCAAAACTGGCATCATGGGCAAGCATTTTGAAAGTTTATCATGGACTACAGTTATTTTAAGGCTGAAAAATAGAGCAGGGCAAAGCACCCGAGCATGGCAATCAGATTCCAGTGACCGTGATTCTTAACAAGCGGATTCCATTTGAAGAAGAAGACAGAACCCTTTTCAAAGGCCTTAAAGGAAGGAATGAACCGGTTCACATTTCGGCAGTAGTCGTCATAGTCCGGCCCGAACAGCCCCTGCAGTCGGGTTTCCTCCCGTTTAACGCGATTCACAGCGTAAAAATAATAGAGCACCGTAAGCGCCGGAACTCCCCAGATGTGGCCGGTGGTCAGAAGACATCCCGTCAACAGAAAATACCTGCCGATGTACATGGGATTTCGGGTGAACATATATGGGCCTCGGACGGCGAGCTTACTGTTCTTTTCCAGAGAAGCAAAGGACCAGACTTGGATCAATTCGCCAAACAGGGCCACATAGAAACCTAATAAAAACCAGGCGGGCTTTGCCTCTGAAACAAGAAAAACGAAACAACCTAAAACGAACAAATATCTTAATTTAAATAGAACTCTTCTCACCCTTGGTTCATTGAAAGCAGCATGGATCGGCCTCATTGCCCCAGATAACATTTTACACCTCCTGCATTCAAAACCTGAAATTTACACAAGGCTGGCCTCTCACCGTTCAATTGAGCACTTTGGTGGGTTGGTTTCGCCATAATTTTACCACAGCAGGATTTATACGCCAAAAAACTTACAGCAGGATGACGCGAAAATTACCATTTGGTAATGTTGGGAAAATGAATGTGGAAACGATTAGGAAGGAAGGGGGGATCGGGGAAGGTGGATCGAAAACACATTACCCTCGCCAGGGGTGCTCGTGACCTTTATGTCACCCCCGTGTGCCCGAGCAATGGCCAGGGCGAGGCTAAGGCCCAAGCCCGCACCGGACTCCGATCGACTCTGATCGCAACGGTAGAAGCGCTCGAAGATATGGGGCAAATCCTTCCGCGGTATGGTGATCCCGTTGTCGTGGATGGAAAGGACAACCCTTTCATCGTTGCCATTCAGGGAAACCGCCACAACCCCTTCCGCAGGCGTATACTTCAAGGCATTATCGAGAAGATTGGCCACCAGCCGTTGAAGCTTTCTGATATCTCCCTGCATTGAGCAAGCATCCGGAATCTCAACATTGATCCTGATGCCTTTGTCCTCGGCGATGGGCTGAAACAGCGTGATAGCGTCCCGAACCATCCCGGCCAGATCCAGCCTTTCCATTTTGAGCGTACCTGCCCCTGCCTCCACCTCCGAGATGTCCAGCATGGTATTCACGACTTCCAGAAGACGATCGCATTCCTCTATGGTCGTTGCGGCCAGGGTCTGATACTCCTCCAAAGACTTGCCCGTAGTTAAGGTCATTTCAGCGATACCACGGATTCTCGTAATAGGACTTCTCAGGTCATGGGCGATATCGTCGGTCACCTCTCTCATGCCCTTCATCAGGGCATCGATACGGTCCAGCATGCCGTTGAAGGTGACCGCAAGTCGATCGATCTCTTTTCCTCTGGTCTTTAAGGGGACACGTTTTTCAAGCGCCCCTTTTGAGATCTCCCGGGCAGTTCGCGTAACCTCTTCGACACCTGAGAGGGAGCGTTTTGCCATAAACCAGCCGATCAAACCGGCAACGACCATCAGAAAAAGCAGCAACTTACTGAATATGCTGTGGAAGGCGTGCATGAATTGTTTATTCTCTTCCAGCGACTGACCCATTTGAAGAATTTTCCCGGGTGCCAAGGTACCGTAAAAGACAAGGGTCCTACCTTGCTCACCGGGATGTTCCATTGTTTCAAATACATGGTCTGCCCCATCATCAAGCCTTTTCAATGCAACCCTGCCCGCGTCGACATCTCCCCAGGAAGACATATTCGAAGAGGCGAGCACATGCCCTTCAGGCGTCACAATACGAAAGAAGATCTTTCCGATTCCCTCCGACTCCGCCTCCAAGGCCATTACGGTTTTGAGCGTGTCGAATCCCTTTATGGTCAAAAGCGAGGAATATTCCTGCCATTCGTTTAAAAATTCCTGACGGGTGCGGTTCTGCAAATCTGATTTCATCAAAAGATAAAAGGCGAAAAAGGCCAAAAAAGAGGAGAGGGTAAAGACCCCTGCGTACCAGAGGGTCAAGCGAAGAGCCAGGGTGCCTCGCAGCCTATGGTGTTTCTTTGAGGACATAGCCCGCCCCCCGGATCGTGTAAATGAGCTTTACCCCAAATTCCTTATCTATTTTGTCCCGCAGTCTGGAAATCCGGGCCTCCACGACGTTTGTCTGGGGATCAAAATTATAGTTCCAAACATGCTCCATGATCATTGTCTTGGAGACCACCCTTCCCGCATTCCGCATGAGATACTCGAGCAAAGCGAATTCAAGGGGCTGAAGTTCAATCTTCATGCCCCCTCTCATCACCTCCCGGGTGAGGAGTTTCATCGTAAGATCGGCTACGGTCAGGCTTGTGGGTTCCGACACGCCGCTCGCCCTTCGGATCAGTGCCTGCACTCGCGCAAGAAGTTCCGAAAAGGCAAAGGGCTTGGTCAAGTAATCGTCACTTCCCGTCTGAAGCCCCTTGATCCGGTCATCTATGGATCGTTTGGCACTTAGAATAATCACCGGGGTATTGATATTCCCGCGCCGCATCGTCTCGATGAGGGTCAACCCGTCCAGCTTGGGCAGCATGATATCGATGACGGCCGTATCATAGGGTTCGGTCAAAGCCATGCCAAGGCCTTCTTCGCCATCCGGGGCATGATCGACGGCAAAGCCGGCCGCCTTGAGCCCCTTCAGGATGAACGAGGCAATTTTCAGATCATCTTCGACCAGTAATATACGCATATCCCCAGTCCCCCTGTTATGGCTCCATACCATTTCAAATCTCCATTTCCAAAAGAAAAATCCGTTCCTCCTTTCTCGTCCCTGGAGATCAACCCCTTCTCAAAGCACTCCATCGCGAAACCGACAGCTACTCCGCAGGAAATGGTATCTATCCCATACTCATTACAAAGCTTGTCCGCGGCGATGATCACCCCGGTCTCGGAGATGTCGCAATTTGGGCCAAAGGCATAGATGGTTTCATATTCGGGTCCCTCGGTGCTCCATTCCCTGCCCTTGTACATGACCGTCGAGTCCCGGCTGCAACCGATAGGACAGGCAAAGCAGGCCCTCGGCCGAACAATGTATTTTGTAAAGGCCTCTGCGTCAATGGCATGGACCTTTTCAAAGCGGTTTTCCTGCCAGTTTCTTGTGGGCAGGGTTCCCGTTTCCTGGGTGATCTCAATGGTCATCATGGTACCCACTTTCGGAAACACGCCCTTCTTACCGGCCAGTTATTTTCGGGCAACGTCCTCTTCGATTTTCCGAACCTTGGTCGTTCCATCCGTTAAATTGATCCAGGCGATTTTACCTGCATATCCGTAAAGCATTCATTCGACCTCCTGATTCAATTGAAAAACGCCCTGATCGTTTCAGGGCGTTTTTCTTGTCTTTATGAGTTTCCAAAGCCCGCGCATTTACTTCCTGTATTTTTAAAAACTAGGGTACGTCACCGACAACGTTCAGCACGGCCTGGCGCTTTTCCACCCTCACCGCATGCAGGGCACGCTTCAATGCGGGCCTGATCTGGTCGGGATGTTCGACTCTTTCTCCATACCCCCCGAAGGCCTCGCAGATCTTCTCATAACCTGCCGTGGGCTTGAGATCACTCATCGGGAAATTATTGGTTCCGACGGCCCAGCCGTCCGGATAAATAGCTCGGGTTGCGCGCTTTACGGCACCCCAACATTGATTGTTGTAAACGATGACCAGAATGGGAAGTTTGTAAGCGTTTGACACAAAATGACAGGCACTGGGGACAGAGAACATGTAACTCCCGTCACCCACGGTGGCAATCACATCACTCTCGGGAAGGCCCAACTTTATACCCAGGGCCGCACCCACACCCCACCCGAGATACCCCGCGTGGGGTGAACAAAAATAACTCCCGGGTCCCTGGCCCATAAAGGGTTTCATACAATTATCATATTCATTGACCACCACGGAATTTTCCTGGAGCATCTGGTTAACATTGTAAGAAACCCAGTTAAAATCGATGGGGTCTTTGGAAGCCCCTTTCGAGGCATCCTCGTTCCAATTTTTGACCACCTCATCATGTATCGCTATCAGCCGTTTTCGTCTCGATGCGAACCGATCTTTTTCCTCGAGTCCTGATGCATCGATGGCTTTACTTATTGCCGAGAGGATCAGCGCGGAGTCCCCCTGGAGTGTGAGATCGGAGGGAAAACTCCTGATGGGATAACGACTGTATAGCGGATCAATACCCGCCTGAATGATTGTGGCCGACTTTTGGGGTCTGGCCTTGTTGGGGTACCAGGGGACATCGCTATCGACTACAAGTACCACGTCTGCTTTCGAGAAGTACGGGTCGGATGAAAAACCGAGATGGCAGGGGTGATTTGTGGGAAAATTCATATATTCGGGGAAAAAGGAGACAACACCGATCGCACCTTTCTCCGCGAGATCCACAAGGGATCTGACCCCGGCCGAAGTCTTTCCTATGGATGACGTGATGATCAAAGGAAAACGGGCCGCTTTCAAAAGCCTCGCGGCCTCTTCGATCTTGACCGGATCGGGATAAAAGGTAGGCAAATCAAATCTCGGTTCGGGTTCGAAGGTTCCGCCCTCGTGGTCTGCCGAAAGTATTTCTCTGGGAAGCGTCAGGTAGACCGGACCGCAGGGCTCAGACGTGGCCAGGTTCAAGGCCCTGTCCACGACCGTCTCAAGTTGTTCCGGGAGCCTCAGTTCATAATCCCATTTAACATATTCCCTAAGGATGCCGGCCTGATCGAAGGACTCCTGAGCCCACTGGATAAACCCGCTTCGCGAAGCTGGACGGCCTGCTTCGGTAATCGGAGTACGTCCGGCGCTGAAAAGTATGGGAATCCTCGACCGATAGGCGGCCATGATACCTCCAAGGCTGTTGGCCGTCCCTACACCCACGTGGACCATGGCGGCCTGGGGCCTTCCGGTGGCCAGGTAATAGCCGTGGGCCATACTCACCAGCGGGATTTCATGGGGAATCCCGAGGGGTACAGGACGTTTCTTTCCCTGGGTCTCTCGAAGAGCAAAGGCATCCACAATGCCAGCAAAATCCGTTCCTGAATTGCCGAAAAAATAATCAATGCCCCTTAAAGAGAGCAAATCAAGGTAGGCCTGGGCCACGGTTTCTGATTTTTTCTTGCTAGCCATGCTTTGTCAACTCCTTTCAGGACGCCATTTTTGATATATACTCCATTTCTGTGCCCCTGTCGAAATTGGTAAGAAGGGAAGGAAACGGAATTAAAGGATCACAGCCCATCAAACGCCGAAGCAGCAGAACCGGTGAGGATATAAGAACAAAACCAAGTGGGTGAGAAACCGAAAGCATCATGAGTTCGGGATGCTGCGCCATTGAGTTACGGGGTGAGAGCCTTCCCGGCGGGTCTTTGGGCGGCGGACAAACAACATTAACACAAAAGATCGCAATCATCAAATGATCCGCAAAGTTCACTTTGACAATCACGTGATCCATGTTATTTTGAGATAAACAGCTTTATAAGTCTCCTCTCTTTTTCCCTTTTACATCCCTGGCCCTTTTAATCAAAATCTGAATCGACCCCTATACCCGAGTCCTGGCGAAAGGGAGGGGAAAAATCGGAGTGTATCAGGCCATTTTTCTGGCCATGGGCGTTCTCTCGCCTGTCGTAGACTACCAGGTGGCCACGCAATTTCGAGGGAAAAAGATGAATTGGAAATACAACACAAAGATGACCCGACAGATGTTCGCGGAATTCGGATATGATGGAAAAAGATTTTCCGAATGAGGGCCTCTTTATTGAAATATGATCAAGACACCTGGGGAGAGTAAATATCCGGGTCCAGTGGGCCAGGCTTTGGTTTAACCCCAGAGGGGGTGATGATAGGAACAGGAACAAGAACAGGTCATTTCGAAGCACAAAGCTTAAAGGCCAAATGAATGCCAAAACCCAAAAACCAAATGGCAGGCACAATAAGCCTATTCGATTAAAATACGAGGCCCATGGTGTTCCTTTCCAGGGATGTGCTCCCAGGCCTCTCCCGCATTTTGTGGCCTTTGACATTGGGATTTCTTGGCTCACATAGCTTGAGAGACGGCGGCTGACATTTGAACTTGCGACTTATTATGCAAGGTGCTACGGCAGAGCCAACTGTCTTAGACATGGGCGGGAGAAGGACCAGGTTTTTGACAATGAAATAAAACAAAATCCTGTCATTGCATAAAGAAAATAAGGTTCTCATTGATGAAAAATAGGGTATTCGCCTTATTTGATCAATCGTTCTGAAACCATAGAATCGATATTCTGTAAACGCATCATCCTGCGAAGACGACAAAACACGCTCGAACCCTGCAGGCAATCACATCGTGATCCCGAGATCACGTACCCCACCCTTCCACTGCTTTCTCTACCTGATGAGTCATATTACCCAAAGACATCTTCCTAAGAAGTGTTTCAGAAATCAATTTTTCACCTTTTCGTCTACAAAAAGGAGGAAAGTATGAAAACCGGGCAAAGGATCTTTCAGAAGAAAATCATCGGCCTGACGGCCGCTCTGTTTGTGGGTATACTCACACTTTCGGCCCTACCCGCGACAGCAGAAGAAGCCGTGAAGCAGCAGGTACTCGTGGACAAGTCACGTGTGACGTTTCAGGATTTCATGCTGGACAAAAACCTCTCCTGGCTGCATGAAAATCTCCATCGTGCCAAGGGACTGATCATCATCCCAAGTTTGTTGAAGGCCGGTTTTGTTTTAGGGGGTTCAGGGGGAAGCGGCATTCTAATCCTCCGGGACGAAAAAACAGGGCAATGGAGCCAGCCCGCCTTCTACAACATCGGGTCTGTGACCTTCGGTCTCCAGATCGGTGGTGAGGTGGCGGGGGCGATCATGTTTGTGAGGACCCAAAAGGCCCTGGAAAAGCTCTACACATCATCCGTCAAACTCGGGGGCGACATATCTGCTGCACTGGGGCCTGTCGGGGCTGGAGTCAAGTCAGATATTGTGGCCGACATCCTTTCCTTTACGCGCACCAAAGGGGCCTATGCCGGGGTCTCCCTCGAGGGGGCCGTCATCGCCACGAGGGACGAGTGGAACCGGGCCTACTACGGCAGGGAAGTGAGGCCTGTGGACATTTTTGTAAAACGCTCTGTCAGCAATCCCGGATCAATCGAACTCCGCAGAGTACTCGCTGGGGCCGAACAAAAAAAAGACGGCATGAGCAAAGACAAGGCCCATTACCATATTGTTGAGCGAGGAGACACACTGTCGGCGATTTCGAGGTCCTATGGGGTCTCCGTCGATGAACTGCGCCGTCTGAACAATATTGTCAAGGGCAAGTATATTTATCCAAGACAGAAAATCTTATTGGGTCCTGCGCAATAAAAGCAAACACTCACTTTTCATACCTTCATTTATAGAATCTATTTCTATGAAGAACCCCAGCGTTGCATAAAAAACATGACAGAGGGTTATTTAAAGATAGCAGAGACAAATGTCTTGGTAAGATTAAAATCAGACTTCATATTTCACAACGCCCTCTATCTATGGGCCTTACTGATTCCGTTCCTCATGACGGGTTGCGCCACGCTGCCGGTAGATTTTGAACGACCGGCCTCCTATGCCTTCACGGATACGGATAATACCCGTTTCGGGAAGGCCCAAATCAATGAAAGAGCTGACCATCCCGGAAAGTCCGGTTTCCTGCTGCTCGGCAGCGGCCTGGATGCCTTTGTGGCCCGCGCCGTGTTGGCCCACTACGCCGAACGCAGCATCGACGCCCAATACTACCTTTTGCACAACGACCTGGTGGGGACTTTGTTTATCGATCTGTTGCTCAAAGCGGCCGACCGGGGGGTGCGGGTGCGGCTGCTGGTCGACGACATGGATCTCGAGGGCAGGGATCTGGGTGCGGCCGTACTGGACAGCCACCCCAATATGGAAGTGCGGCTTTTCAATCCCTTCAGCCGCAAGACTAGCCGGATCAGCCAATTTTTGACCCGCTTGGGCTCGGTGACCCGTCGCATGCACAACAAGTCATTTACGGTCGATAACCAAGTCACCATCCTCGGCGGGCGTAATATCGGGGACGAATATTTTGAGGCCGATCCGGATATGGCCTTTGCGGACCTGGACGTCCTGGCCATCGGGCCGGTGGCCAGGGAGGTCTCCGTTTCTTTTGACCGGTACTGGAACTCTGAATTGGCCTATCCCGCGACCGTGCTCAAAGGCAGGCCACCGAGGCCCCAAGAAATCAAAGAGTTGCGGCAAATGTTGAAGGAATATGCGGAACAGCAGGCCGATTCCGCCTACATGCAGGCCTTGCGAAATTCAGATCTGGTTAAGAAGCTGAGGAGCAACCAGGTGCGCTACCATTTGGGTGAAGCGGAAGTCATCTATGATCAGCCGAAGAAAATCCTTCACGATTTTGGCAAAACCGAATTTCACCTCGGCCCGAAGCTCAAGCCCTATATGGAGGCAATAGATAAGGAACTGATCATCTTCTCCCCCTATTTCGTCCCGGGAAAGGAAGGCGTAGCATTCCTGAGCAGGCTCAGTGAACGGGACGTCCGTGTGCGAATTCTGACCAATTCCCTTGCCTCCACGGATGTCGGCATCGTGCATGCGGGCTACGCCAAATACCGCAAGGACCTGCTCCGTTCCGGTATTGAACTCTATGAAATGAACAAGAAAATCAGCAGAAAAATGCGTAAGCAAAAAAAGGGACCCCATGGGTCCTCCAAGGCCAGCCTCCACGCCAAATCATTCATCTTCGATCGCGAACAGGTCTTTATCGGCTCACTGAATCTCGATCCCCGGGCGGTCTATCATAATACCGAAATCGGCGTCGTCCTGGCATCCAGGGAGATTGCAGAGGGGATGGGGGAGTGGTTCGATCAAAACATCGAACAACTAGCCTTTCGACTCGAGTTGCACACGGATGAAAAGGGAGAAGAACAAATTCGCTGGCACGGCCTGGAGAAAGGCGAAAGGAGGACCTTTAGCGCAGATCCCCATACCGGTTTCTGTCGCCGTCTCGGTATCGGCTTTCTGGGTCTTCTGCCGATTGAATCGCAACTCTGAAGAATACAGGGGATGCCAGAGGGCCCGGCTTTGGTTTACCCCCAGAGGGATAATAGTTACAAGTGACTAAAATTTCGAGTGCCTAAAGTTGAGGTGTCGCTCCGCGACCTTCATCAGGAAAACGCTCTCACTAAATTGTCTTAAGGTGAAACGAAAGGGCCAGGAGGGCCTCCATCGCCATGCCATAAATCATACACGATTCATCCACGTCAAAACGAGGATCGTGGAGCATCCTCGTGATCCCCTTTGTCCGGTTCCCGCATCCGAGATTAAAAAAACAGGCCGGAATCTTCCGGCTGTAATACCCGAAATCTTCGGCCCCCATGATGGGCGCCTGGGGGAAGATGACCTGATCTTCTCCTACAACGGCCCTGGCCACCGAAAGGGCCCTTTCAACGCAGGGTTCATGGTTGAAGGTGACGGGATAGCCTTCCCCGTAAAGGAAGTTGTAGGTCGCGCCCTGCCCCGAGATAAGCCCGGAGAGCAGTTCTTCCATCCTGCCTCGAATCGTTTTCTGAACGTTTTTGTCGAGTGTGCGGACCGTGCCTGCCATCTTTACGGTGGGAGGGATAACATTGCCTGTTGTCCCGGCATTGAACTGGGTGACGGATACGACCGCTGATTCAAGGGGATCCACATTTCGCGACACGATGGATTGCAGGGCCGTCACGAACTGAGCGCCGATCACAATCGGGTCTATGGCAAAGGACGGCATGGCGGCATGCCCGCCGACACCGGTAATTTCGATCTCGAAATGATCGGCCTGACCAAGATAAGCCCCGGGGCAGATACCGAACTGCCCGGCGTCAAATACCGGCCAGGCATGAAGACCGTAAATCTCGTCCACCCCATCGAGAACACCGTCCTCGATCATGGCTTGGGCCCCGCCGGGCCAGTTCTCTTCACTAGGCTGGAAAATCAGGCGGACATTGGTTTGCAAAAGGTCCTTGAGTTCGACAAGGACCCTTGCCGTGCCTAGGAGGGTTGCCGTATGAACATCGTGCCCGCACATATGGGCCTTTCCCTCGACCTTCGACCGGTAGGGCGCATCCGAGAGTTCCTGTATGGGAAGGGCGTCCATATCGGCCCGCAGGGCGATGCGTTTTCCCGCACCTGAAATCTCGATATTGCCTACTACTCCGGTCCTTCCCACCCCCCTTGTCGCCTTCAGGCCCAACCGGTCCATTTCGGCCGCGACAACATCGGCCGTTCTGTTAACTTCAAAGCCCACTTCGGGGTACATGTGGATATCACGGCGGATGGCTGTGATGTCGTCAAAATGTG
>CAZXWJ010000091.1:0-15391 GCA_964644375.1 uncultured Desulfobacteraceae bacterium
ACCTTGACCTCATTGAGTCGTAAGTGCCAATAGTTCTCGATCGGTTTTTCCATGGCCTCCTCCTTGTCTTAGGATTTTTGTTGTGCGTTTTGCTTCATGGCATGAGTCCGGTCTTTTCAAAATTTACCTATCATGCCTTGATGGTGGAGCAGGGTTCAAGGCTGAGGCTTGACGTCAAAAGCTATTAATGTAATATGAGCACCGCAAGTCGAAGCCTCGCTTTGAACGTATGACCTGATTTTTTTGCAACTGCTTGACTTTTTGAAACGTATTCAGCCATGGATGGGTCATGTCAATCTATTTTCAAAAGGCTGTACTCATACGGTTTTTTTTCGAACAAAAAAAGACACTCGAGGTGTACCCATGACATTGTCTTTCAAGAAGATTGAAACAACAACCCGCATTCTCAATCCTTTTCGTGACTTCTCGCCGGACGAAATCCCTTTGGAAATCCGTTTTGATCCTCTGACGGGCCGGACAGGCAGGGTCTTCAGTCTCCATTATAAGTGTGAACCGACTGATTGGACAGACACCGTAAAACGATCACAAGAATCGTTCTGCCCCTTTTGCGACGAAGCGATTGAAACATCCACGCCTCTTTTCCCTGAGGACCTTATCCCGGAAGGAAGAATCAGGTTGGAAGAAGCCACACTTGTTCCCAACCTCGTACCCTTTGACAAGTATGCCGGTGTGTGCATCATGACCGGCAGACACTTCGTTCCCTTGCAAGATTGGGAACCTGGAAATATGCTGGATGCCTTTAAGGCATGCCAGCAATTTCTGAAAAAAATCGCAGCAAAAGATCCGGCCGTTAATTATTTTTACATCAATTGGAACTTCATGCCCCCTGCAGGATCAAGCATTGTACATCCGCACCTCCAACCCAACTGCGGCGAAGTGCCCACCAACGAGCACCGCCTTCAGATAGAAGGAAGTCGAGCGTACCGTAAAAAAACAGGAAGGACCTACTGGGACGATTTCATGGAGGCGGAAAGACATGAACGCCAACGTTACATAGGAGAAATCGGTTCCACTTTCTGGACCATGAGCTTTGTGCCACAAAGTTTTCTTCCGGATGTCTTATGCCTGTTCCGGAACCATGGCTCGCTCCTTCATATGGGAGAAAACGAGCTCGATTCATTCCTTCGAGGCCTCTGCGGTGTATTGAAGCATTTCCACGAAAACAATATTTCGAGTTTCAACCTCTCGATATTCTCCGTGAGAGATGACACGGATTTTCGGGTAAATGCCAGAATCTGTCCACGATTGCTCCCACGACCCATCGGAAACAGTGATATCGCCTATCTTCAAATGCTTCATAAAGAGGCCTTTTGCGTGAGCCTCCCTGAATCGGAATGCATTGGGGTCAGAGATATATTTTCAAATTTACAGGCTTAGATCAAGCCCTTCAGGATAAAAATTTAGGCCCAAGTCAGATTTCCTGCACAGGAATGAGGGATTGTTCGTAAGAGAAAAAAAGGGCGGTTTCCGGATGGGCACCCGGAAGCGCCCTATTTCCCCTCATTGATCCATTTGTGCAAGGCGGGCCGTTCTTCGGTTTCCCACTGCGGTGACGTGCGAAGTTTCACAAAAATGCCAAAAATGGCGTCCATGGCGTTTACGGCCTGCTCGATGAGAAAAAATTTTTCATAAAAAATACCGTCTGGATCTTCATCCTTATCCATCATCACCTTGGGTGTCTTAAAACTTTTGAAATTCAGCCATGTGGAATCCAGGACAAAGGACCATTCGTTATCACCGATCATCATTTTGAGCATGGCTTCAGTGATGTGCTTGTTTTCGGTGAGGGCAAAGCGTGCCTCCTTCAAATGCGGATTATCGCCGGAACAAGCAATCTTCTCCGTTCCCTCGTCCGTCTCGGATTGGAGCACAATTTTTCTGTCAAACCAAAGTTCCACCGGGCCTGCTTCTCCAAGATCAAACCGCCCTTCATCGACCTCACCTTTAAACCACAGCCAAACGAGAAATTCACGTCCGAGAAACTCACTCCCCTTCACTCTCTCCATGAGTTGCATGATTATTCATCCTCCATTCCGATTGAGTATTGAAGTCCGTCCAACAACTCAGGATCCTTTTCATCACCTTCGAGGACCCAGGACGCGATAGCATAGGGGAAAACCGCCTTAAGATGCAGCGCAAAGGTATTGAGAAAAAATTCCGCAAATTCATCACAAGTCTTGTTACTGGTTGCGCCGAAAAATACAATTCCGGTCTGGAGATTCCAGATCATATCATAGGTATTCGAGCGCGGAATGGCCCTCTTCAGCAGTTTAATCCTCACACTCTCCTTTATTTCTCGGCGCCGATTCTTGGGGAGATTTTCCAATTCTTCCATATCCTTGATCTTTTCTTCCGCTTCCCGGCAATATTGCATCAAGGCCTTCGATGGGACATTGCGCACGTCAACCCGCCAAGAGAGTGCAATACAGGGATCTTTAAAGTATTCCATACCGATGAAAGAGCTGTCGAACATGTCCAGGATGTTCACCCACCCGGTCGAACGCTCTTCATCGGAAGTCTCATCAAGACCGCGGAAGCTATAACGGGCAATTTTTTGTGGAAATGTCTCCAGGTAGTCTTCAGGAACACTTTCATCGACAATAAATCGTGTAAAATTTCCCGATCCGAATATCAGCCCCATTCAACTCCTCCTCTGATTGTGTGGCCCACTATTCATACCCGGAATAGGCCTAAAACGTCCGGGGCGCCATTAACATTCAAACATCCATGAAAAATCTGGATGATTTTATTGACCACGAAACGAAGTAGCTTTACCAGAGAGATCAACCGCGTGTCAATCAATAGAAAAATTTCGGACTATTCCTGCGGGAAAAAATGCCGCTTGTTTCTTCGTCCTGACAAAGTCTATTTTACCGACGCATCTTTTTGCACCAAATATTTCAAGCTTTGAATCCGCCCTAGTAGGTATAAAATACAGTCTTTTTCGTGCCCAAATACCTTCATCACCCCATTGGTTTTTTTGTACAGAAAGCGTAAAAAAATAGAACCCTTTCCTTCAGTGCACAAATCGGCTGAACTCAAAGATCTCATGGAAATCATCGCATTTCCCACCAAAACCTTCGGTCATACCTGTAAACGAGAAGGACGAGAAATGAATCGAAAAAAGAATGACGCTGTCAGGGTGGAAAAGATCGAATGGTTAGCCAAGTCGATCTTCAACGAGTTTCCGGAGAAGGTTGCCGGTCTGAAATTTCATCTTCTGGACTGCGGCTGCATTTACTATCAAAGGGTCTTTCGGGACGGCACTCTCGACCCTCGGATAGCCATATACAGGGATGCCGGCCATGGAACCTGTGATATCTGCATGCTCAAAGCAGTGCACTGGCGACAAATGGTCCGGGATGTCGTAGTCGTCTACAATATTAAACTTGTCGTGGCTATAGAAGAACGGAAACCCTGATATACCATCAGCGTATCATCCGCACCGCACATCGCGGGAGAGCCTTCTGTCGTTCCTCCTTTCGGAAATGCCCCCTCCCCTGACCTGAAAACCTGCAGCAATTTTAATAAAAAGATACCCGGCCCAGGCCGGGGTGTCCACATGTGCCGTTGCTTATATTGTAAATTCTTTTCGCCAATTGTTGGCAGGAACCCGGTTAATTGCAGCGAACAGTCTAGGATCTGTTAATTGAATATAATTTTTTAATGGCCTTCCAAAGGCGGAAAATCTGAAAGCCTGCAGGTAGCCAACGCGGGGAAACAGAACACAAAAGGATACCTTTCTTGCATGATAGGGGGACGTCGTCCCATACCGATCCATCGAGCATGTCTTTTAAAAACGGTAGGTTAAGCGACACCCCACATTCTTGGTATAATTTTTGCTATTTTTTCTCATTAAAAGACCGATAAACAGAGGAGAGCAAAAGCGTTAAGAAACAATTCCAACCGAGGTGCAAATTTGGCATTCAAAAAAGCCACCATTCTCCTTATGCCTGAAGGTACCAACCAGGTGCGCCAATTCAGTTTTCATCAAATCATCATGATGACGGCGATTCTTTTCATTTTCTGTTCCGGTGCCTATTTCATCAGCATCATCACCGATTACTATACGCTCAAGACGGAGATGCCCGGATTGACCCTCATGGATAAGGAAAGGTCGCACCAAAGGCGACAGCTTGCTTACCTCGAACGGCGCATCAATAAACTTACACGGAAAATGAAGGAACTCAGGAACATTGATCAAAGGTTGAGGATCATGATGAACCTGGCGGAGGTGGAAACGAATGCACAAGTTATGGGGGTGGGAGGCTCGCCTTCAGGGAAACTTGCTGGGTCGTCTTCGGCGAATACGTCAAACAAAAAAGTCATTCACCACATGCACCGTTCATTGGAGGACCATACTCACGAGGTCGACATCAGCAAGGGGAGCGACATCAATTTACACCGACTTATCGAGAATCAAAGAATGCTTCTTGCCTGCACCCCCTCCATCTGGCCGGTCAGAGGATGGCTGAGTTCTTCGTTTGGATATCGGCTTTCCCCCTTTTCCAATGAGAAAGAGCTTCATAGAGGAGTCAATATTTCGACGCGCCTGAAGAGCCCGATCGTGGCTCCTGCCGACGGTACGGTCATCTATGCCGGCCGAGAACCCGGCTATGGCAAAAACATTCGCATTGATCACGGATACGGACTGATCACGAGTTACGCCCAGCTTCATAAAACCCTTACAAAGAGGGGGCAACATGTCAAGCGGGGCGAGGAAATCGCCCTAGTGGGAAATACGGGCCGTTCGACAGGCCCACACCTCCATTATGAGGTTCATCGAAACGGCATCCCGGTCGATCCTCTCCGGTATATTGTCAATTAATTTTCATCAAGAAATGATCCTTTTCCGCAACCCGCCGGAGGCGGATAAATCTCCGCGTCAATCCACCGAAGGCGGACAAGCTGGCGGGACTCCTTGTTCCCGCTGAAGTCCGCGGGACGTTCAATCCCTTGATTTGAAGGTAATTTGAATTTCTTGAACACTTATGATTCCGGTTGCTCTTTATGGTCAGCCATTTCCTTGAGGATCTTCTCCAATTGATCCAGCTCTCTCCCATATTCGCTCCAATTCCCTTCCCGCAAAAAGTCTCTGGCCTTCAGGTAGCGCTCCAACGCTCGGCCACTCATTTCGTAAATGTTCGTTTTTTCAGCTGGTTCGGGAGGCAATGACACGCCGAGTGGGCCCTTTCCCTCTAAAACCCTTTTTAGCGCCGTCTCCAGATCTTCAGCCATGACCACATGGGTTCCGAATGCCGCGATGACCCGCTTCAACTCAGGCAGCGCGGCGGAACTTCGCTTGTCCATTCTCCGGGGTCCACCTGCTGTCCCGCTCTGTCTTCTGCCAAGGGCCCTGGGCTGTGAAGTCCCTTGATCCAGAACCTTATTCTGCTCCTGTTTGGCCTCAAGGTAAACGGGTTCGATATAAACGAAGGTATCGCTGATAGGAATAACAAGCATATTTCCCCTGATCACTCGGGATCCCCTTTGGTCCCAAAGGCTCAATTCACGGGAAATTTCCGTCTGCTGATCCACCCTCGCCTCGATCTGCATCGGGCCGTAGACCAGTTTCTCCTTGGGAAGTTTGTACACGAGCAGATTTCCGTAGTGGGGCAAATCACTCCTGGCAGCCAGCCATCCGATCATATTATCCTTTTGGGATGGCGTGAAGGGAATCATGAGCACAAACTCTTCCTGCTGTTCTCCGGGCAGTTTTATGATGCTATAGTACGGTTTCATGCCCTGCCGACTGTCCCCGTAAATCTCGTCAGGGATTTGCCAGAGGTCTTCCTGGTTGTAGAATACCTGGACATCTTCCATGTGGTACGTCCTGTAGGTTCCTGCCTGGAGTTCAAATAAATCCCGGGGATACCGGAGGTTGTTTTTTATATCCCCCGGCATCTCATCCATGGATTTAAAAAGATCGGGGAATATGCGGGCATAGGTGCCAAGAACGGGGTCTTTCTCATCAATTCTGTAAAAAGAGACATCCCCGTTGTAGGCATCAATGACGACCTTGACGGAATTCCGGATATAATTGACGCCTTTTTTCTTGAAATGCGTATAGGATCTCACGGAATAGGGATACATATTGGAAGTTGTATAGGCATCCAATATCCAAAAGAGCTTGCCGCCGGAAATCACCATGTAAGGGTCCCTGTCATAATCCAAAAACGGGGCGATCGCAGTGACCCGTCGGTCCAACCTGCGATTGTACATAATCTTGCTCCCGGGAGTCAGATAGTTTGTAAACAGGATCTGCGGATCCAGAAATTCAACGGCATAGAGAAGTCTCCTGATAAATGATCCAAGCAGAACGCCCCCCTTTCCCTCATAAATCGTATAGACGTTCTTGTCTCCCTTTGGATAATCGAATTCTTTTGCCTTGGTCTTGACCAGGACATATTCGTTTGTTTTCTCCCCATAGTAGATCTCAGGACGTTTAACGGCCAGTTCTCCCTCCACGTCAGGCGGCAGATCTTTGACCAAGAGATGGGGGAGGCCTTCACGGGTCACCTCGCTGACCGGGCTGGCGGCCAATCCGATACCGTGGGTGTAAATCAGGTGTTTGTTGACCCAGGTATTCGCCTGGGGAGGAAGTCGCGTGACGTCCAATTCTCTTGCGGCCAACATGATCTGCCGGTATTGCCCGTCGAGATAATAGCGATCCACGTCCACATTGTTAAAATCATAGTAGAGACGGATGGATTGAATCTGGCTGTATGTCTGAAGCAGAGGGCGTTCATCCCAAATCCGGATATTTTGAATCGTCCCCTGATGCGCGTCGAGCTCTTCGGTGCTCAGTGTTTCGCTGACTGCAAAATCAACTTCCTTTATCTTGTTCAGGTTATAGGCCTTGCGGGTATGATCGATATTGTAGGCGATGAATGGGGACTCCTTGGCCAACTCATTGGGCTTGACCACAAATTTTTGGACCACGGTGGGGAGTATCGTTGAGAATATGACAATGGCCCCGAACCATACCGCACCGCCTATCAAGACAAATTTTCCCCGGGACTTGAAAATCTCCATAAGGAGCATGAGTGCCCATCCCAGTGAGGCAAAAGCCAAAATTCTGAACCCAAGCACTTTGATATGGACATCCGTATAGCTGGCGCCGAAGGCCGGTCCCTGATTGGAATACAGAACCCCGAACACCTTTAAATAATACCCCCAGGCAAAGAGAGCAACAATGATACAGCCCAAAAACAAAAGATGCTTCTTGGCCTTGGGTGCGATGGCCATTTTAGGAATCCCAATGGGCTTGGCCTGTTCCTGAGCCGCATCTTCAATGAACTGCAGGACCCCGTCTTTCATATACCACATGGCAATGAGAAGGCCTGAAAACAAAAAAATGATAAGCAAGCCGTTTTGGACAATGAGGTAGAGGGGCAGAGAAAACACATAGAAACCGATATCTCTGCCGAAAATGGGATCAACGCTCCCAAAGGGTTGTTGATAGAGATAGCTCAGGACAACGCTCCAGTGCTTGGAGCCCTTTGCCGCAACAAAAAAACTGACGATGAGGATTAAAATGACAAAAAGGGAATTCAACGTCTTGACAGAGAGTTGCCTCTGCGGAATGTCGTCGCCCTTCTCTTTCAGGGGACCTTGAACCTCCTCACTCGTGCTCAGGCGATTAGCGATTTTGAGGTTTATAAAGACAATAACGATAAAAACAATCCAAATAACCGCACCGAAGCCCAATTTAGAAAGCGTGCTGGGCCAGAAGACGGAAGAAAGATTCAGGTTGCTGAACCAAAGCCAGTCCGGATAAAAGGACACAGCCGTCCAAACCAAGAGCCCTGCCAGAAGGATGGCCCCAATCACAGCTTTTATTTTCATCGCTTGCTCTCCAAAAAAATCTTATCGAGGTTTTCCACGAGATCCCGCCCTATAGAAGGATTTTTCCCATACGGGGATGACTCGACGTAAGGCAGTGATGATAGGTTCTAAGCTCAGATAAAGCAAGATCTTTGTATGAAGTGGAGGTTCAAAGTTGAGAGGTTCAGGGTTACAGAAAGATGAAGGAGGTTCAAATTTCAGATGACGAAGACCCATGGGCATCACAGGTGATTCTTCAAAAGGCCTAAAGGTTTCAGACCTGATGCCGATGTTAATGGACAAGAAAAGATATCAATATTGCTGAAGGGCAAACCATCCTAAAGTATGGGACGCAAAACCACCGGCCTAAATCCGCATGACGCGGACACGGTAGCGGGGCTTCCAAGCACAGCGCGATCCATGCCCGCTTTCGGTTGGTTGAAGGTGGGCATTTTTTATGAGATGAACTTCACACGCAACCTATTGGCCGATGAGTTCTAAACGGGTATTTCATTTTATGATTAAAAAAGTCTCACGTTTTGGGCATGCTCACACATTAATCAATTTCACAAAAGAGGCTTTGCAAAGTTCAGCAGGACAATCACCTCAACCTGCAACACAGGAGCATTCAAAATGATCATTGATTCACTGGCGGGCGTTCTCCCGCCCCAGACCCTGGACGCCAAGGCAGAGAAAAAGAGAGATGCGGGGGCACCCAAACCTGTAGCGGAATCTAACAAAAGCTATGATTCCCAATTGGATATGGAAAGACAGAACATTTCAAAAAATAATAGTCTAAAGCACTGGAAACGGGGAGAAGGTTATAAGGCGGTGAGCTATAATTCAAAAGGTTCACCAAAGGATTTTTTAGGCCCTGAATCCGAAGAGGGGAAAAAACACAAAGAATTTGATATCATCATATAGGTATCCATGACATGTCGCAAAACAGGAAAACCGCCTCTTTTGTAGTGCTTTTTTCTTAAGAAAAAAGGGCTAGGCGGTAAATTTCATAAAAAGGGTCACCAGGCCGAGATAAATCAGCAGACTGAGGATGTCGTTGGAAGTGGTCACAAAAGGACCGGCGGCGAGGGCCGGATCGATATTCCACTTTTTTAGGATCAGAGGTACGGCGGCACCTATGAATCCGGAGTTAAGGACTATCAGCATCAGGGAAAACGCTACAACCGATCCAAGTCCGTAATCCGACAGCCAGAACCCCACGATCCCCCCCAGTATAATCCCGCAAATAACCCCGTTGACCAGAGCGACTCTCATCTCCATCCATAGTCTTTTACCCACATTCACCAGGCTGATGTCTCCGGTGGCCAATCCGCGGATGGCCACCGTTGCGGCCTGAGTGCCGGTATTGCCTCCCATGGCCATGATCACGGGGAAAAAAAATGAAAGGGCAAGAAGGGTTTCGAGTGAAGACTCAAACTGGTTAATCACCACCGCTGCGATGATGCCACCCCCGAGTCCGGCAATAAGCCAGGGCAGACGGGCCCTGGAAATTTTCAAAGGGGAATCCTCGGCAATTTCCTGACGAATCACACCTGCCATCAAGGTCATGTCCTCATCGACCTCCTCCTCAATGACATCCATGATATCATCATGGGTAATGCGCCCTACCAGTCGGCGGCGCCCGTCGATTACCGGAATGCTCACCAGGTCATACTTTTTCACCAGATGAGCCACTTCCTCCTGATCCTTGTCCACATTGACCGAAAGCACTTCCGGGTTCATGATGTCGCCCACTTTGGAATCCGGTGGCTCCAGTAGAAGATCACGAAGCGAAATAAAGCCCACCAGCCTGTCAAATTCGTCCACGACATAGAGATAGAAAACGTTTTCGACCTCCGTCCGCTTGTCCCGGATGGTCTCTATAGCCTCCTTGATGGTCGACTTGGACTTGACCGCCACAAATTCCAGGGCCATGATGCCGCCTGCCGTATCTTCCGGATAAGGCAGAAGTTTGCCGAGCTCTTCAGTTTTATCTTCCTCCAGGGTATCGATAATCTCCCTGGCCCGTTCCGCGGGAAGATCCCCGACAACATCGGCCGCGTCATCAGAATCCAATTCCTTTACGATCTCGGTAATTGCCTGATTATCAAGATCATTTAAGATACTTTCCTGGAAAGGGGCCTCTATTTCTACGAGAACATCACCGGCCCCCTCCGGTTCCAGCAATTCAAAGATATAAAGACGTTCTTCAGATTTGAGAGGTTCAATAAGATCGGCCACATCGGCGGGGCGCATGTTTTCGATCAGCTTCTTCAGGAGTTGCCTGTTTTCAGACTTGATATAGTCTTTAGCTTTCTCAACCAGTCTTTCACTGAATATGTGATCGTAGCTCGTCACCCGGCCAATCTCCTAAACCTACATTTCCCTGATTTTTTCTCTTACAAATTGTCTCACATACGTCGGTTCCTGCGGCTCAACGCCCATCGCATGAAGGGGTATCTCCGCCCTTGCGGCACTCTTGTGCCCGCCCGCCGAGCCCTGCCCGCCAAAAAGCTTTTGTGCCGTTTTTCCCGCATCAAGACGAAATCCTGCGTTCCGCAGGATGACAATCAATTTTTGCCCGTAGATACCCGACACGATGCACCAGGTCACTTCCCCCATCTTTAAAAAGAAATCCGCAATTATCACGAGAATATCCGGATCATTCACTCTTCCCATATGAATCAACGCCTTGTCTTTGTGAAACTCCAGATTTTCAATGGCGGTCTTGAAGCTTGCCAGGGTTTTCTTGGTCATTTCAGATGATTCGATCTTCTTTATAATATGAATATTAGAAAATTTATAGAGGTATCTGAATGCGTCGATATCGTTGGGGATCGAAGGTCTTACGAAATTGTCCGTATCGGTTTTGATCCCATAGAAGAGGGCCGTGGCCAGCCTGGGAGAAGGTTTAATCTTGGCCGCCCTGAGATATTCGGTCATGATGCTGGAATTGGCGCCGTATTCCTCTCGAATATCCACGAATTGCCCTACGGAATCAGGATCCGGTGGATGATGATCGATAATGATATCAAATCTTCGCCTTCCGAACCTATCGTCGTGATCAGGTTGCGAATCCACGATGCACCATTTGGTGATCGTGCCGGCGTCGAGTTTTCTGATGTGCTTCAGGTCAACCTTCAACTGTTTTATCAGCGCCAGGTTATCCGCCCTCTTGATTACATTGATACGGTAGAGGTGGATTTTTTTGACCTTTCGCCAAAAAAACCGTTTGAGGGCCAGGGCGCTGGCGATAGCGTCAGGATCCGCATTGATGATGACGGCAAGGACATCCTCGGGGGACACGACTTCGGTCAGTCTCTTACATTTTTCCGCCTGAGAGATTGATTTGGCAAAGGGATGGGTCATTATCACCGGGGTTTCTTCACTGACCATGTCTTATCTCCTCGCCGGGCTCACATATTTCTGAATTCAACTATTCACTTTATAGGAGAGGTATTTAAAATTCAACGGAAAATCCGTCCGGCGAAATCACCAGGGCCAAACCTTCTCAAGATACTTTAAATTTGGGATCAAGTCTTCCTCCCTGTGAGGTTCCAGGGTTATGATGGGCGGAATTTTTCTTTCCCTTTTCAAAAACTCGAAGAGCGTCCTGAAGTCAACGATCCCGTCACCCATTCTCGAGTGATCGTCCCGCAGACCTTGGTTGTCATGCAGATGGAGTTGCCCGAGATACGGGCCGAGTGCTTTCAGCCACAGATCCATCGGGGTCCTTGCAAAAACGGCTTGATGCCCCACGTCCAGGCAAAAGCCTACGTTCAGAGGACGCAGTCGTTCAAGCAGGTTACCGAGAAAGACAGGGTCATGTTCGAACACATTTTCCAGCATCAAACGGGCACCCTGCTCTCCGGTCCTCAGTGCGAACCAGGACCAGATTTCCACACTGTTTTCGAGCCAAAGATCTTCTATGAAACCATATCGTTTCAGGTCATAGCCCGCATGGCAGACCACGGACTTTGGTTTAAAGACTTCCGCTACACGAAGGGTCTGCTCGAAACGACGCCTTGTAAGTGCCCTCACATCCGGGTCGGTCGATCCCGGTGACAGGTCCATAAACGGCGCATGCAGGGTGATGGAAAGTCCTTTGTCACGCAGTTTCCTTCCGACATCAAGGAATGTGACCTGATCATACTTTTCTAATGTCACGGCATCAATACCCACCTCCGGATTGATATCACATGCCGTAAACAGGTTAAGATATGATCCACAGAGCATTCTTAAAGGTATATTAACCTGTACCCTACTAACGATCGGTCTTAACACCTCAAGCTCTCTCAGATCATTGACATCAAGCCCTTTTCTTTTATAAGGTTTTATTTTCTGATCCATGGCAACGTCCTTCCGGAAAGGGAGAATTTATTTTCTTTTCCATCCACTTTGTCAGGGTCTATTCCGCCGTGGATGTCTTTTTGGTTGTACTTAAAACAGAACGCTAAAAGGAGGGATCATCACTCATGAGGTCTTACCTGATCGATGAAATGTCGCAATCCGATATGCAAAAGATGCGGGGGTTTATGCAGGACAACGCCGAAAAATCCGACCTCGATTCGCTTTTTTGGGGCCGTTTACCTCAGAATATTCTCAGTGAGATACAATATGTGCACTCAGGCTGTCAGCCCCACGTTTTCGCCATTGAACTGGGAAAAGACTGGATTAAACTGGAGCTCTTCATTCGAAGCCTTACCGGCATGAAGTGTGAGTGCCAAGGCTACTGCACATCCCAGCAAAAATCCTTTATCATAAATTTCGCCGACAAGGCCTTGCAAGATCTCCACATAAAAACCTGACCGCTAATTTTTGAAAACAGAATTATCCCCAATAACGGTCCCCTTTTTGTCCTGCACATTCCACCCTTCCCCAAGAATGATAATATGCGGCGCCGAAAATCCACCCGGCGCCCTGCAAATTAAAAATCCTTTTCCAGATAAAATCCGGCATTGATTCCTCGGCCTACGGTCAGGCGATTACATACTGTTAAGAGGAAATGATGTCAATAGAATACAATGAATTTGACTTGATAATCGTTATCTGCTAAGCAGAAGATTTCTATTTAAGACCATGGAGGCGCATCGGATGGATTATAAACAAACACTCAACCTGCCGAAGACACAATTTCCCATGAAAGCCAATCTGGTTAAAAAAGAACCGGAAATGATCGATAAGTGGGACAGGGAAGACCTGTATCACAAGATCAGGGCCTCCTCACAGGGTCGGAAGCGATACCATCTCCATGACGGGCCTCCCTATGCCAACGGCAATATTCATATGGGCACAGCCTTTAACAAGGTACTCAAGGATATTATCATCAAAAGCAAGCAGATGTTCGGGTTCGATGCGCCCTATGTCCCTGGCTGGGACTGCCACGGGCTGCCCATCGAGCACCAGGTGGACAAGGAACTGGGGGCCAGGAAGGCAGACATGTCCCAGGTTCAGATCAGGCGCTATTGTCGAAAATATGCAGAGAAATTTATTGATATCCAGCGAGAAGAATTCAAGCGTCTGGGCGTTTTGGGAGAATGGGAAAGGCCTTACCTCACAAAAAATTTTCCTTACGAGGCCACCATCGTCAGAGAATGCGGTAAATTTGCCCTCAACGGAAGCCTTGTCAGGAGCAAAAAACCCATCTACTGGTGCATATCCTGCCAGACGGCCCTTGCTGAGGCAGAAGTCGAATACGAGGAACACACATCTCCCTCCATTTTCGTCAAATTCCCTCTGGTTTCCGACCTCACCAGGGAATTTCCATCACTCAAAGATAAAAAAATATCTATGGTCATCTGGACCACGACGCCCTGGACCATACCGGCAAATCTCGCCATTGCCCTCCATCCGGATTTTGACTACGTGGCCGTGGAGACAAGCGAGAATCAGGTTCTCATACTGGCCGAGGGACTGGCGAGCACCTGCATGGACACCTTCGGCATCACCAATTACAAGATCATCGAGACCTTCAGGGCCTCAGTGCTTGAAAATCTCAAGGCAAAACACCCTTTATACGATAGGGAATCGGTTATTGTCCTAGCCCCTTACGTGACCCTTGAAGCAGGAACGGGTTGCGTCCACACGGCGCCGGGGCACGGCCGTGAAGACTATGAGACCGGCCTGCGCTATGGTCTCGATGTCTATTCGCCCGTCGACGACGCGGGATGTTTTACCAAAGACGTGGGTTTCTTTGCAGGGATGGAAGTCTTTGAGGCCAATAAGGCGGTGAACAAAAAACTGATGGAACAAGGCGCCCTTTTAAAAGAGGAACCCATCACCCATGAATATCCCCACTGCTGGAGATGCAAAAAACCCGTAATCTTTCGTTCCACAGAACAATGGTTCATATCCATGGATAAAAACCATCTCAGGGAAAAGGCCCTCAAGGCCATTCAGGAGGTTTCATGGATCCCCCGCTGGGGACAGGATCGCATCTACGGCCTTATTGAAAATCGTCCAGACTGGTGCATTTCCCGACAAAGGGCGTGGGGTGTGCCGATCACGCTGTTATATTGTCGAGAATGCGGCACCGTCGTCATCTCGGAAGAAATCGTTGAGCATGTCGCCGGCATGGTCGAGCAATCCGGAGCGGACGTCTGGTTTATTGAACCCGAAGAAAAATTGCTCCCGCCCGGAACAACCTGTCCGAAATGCGGTTCCTCCAAGTTCAAGAAAGAGACCGACATACTGGATGTCTGGTTTGATTCGGGCGTCAGCTATGCGGCGGTCATGGAAACCCGGGACTATCTGGATAGCCCTGCAGACCTGTACCTGGAAGGAAGTGACCAGCACCGGGGATGGTTCCACAGTTCGCTTCTCTGTTCGGTCGGCACCAGAGGGATCGCGCCTTACAAGAGTGTGCTGACCCACGGGTTTGTTGTCGACGGTTCCGGAAAGGCCATGCACAAGTCGGCCGGCAATGTCATTTCCCCCGACGACCTCATAAAAAATTACGGCGCCGAAATCATCAGACTTTGGGTGGCCGGAGAAGACTACCGCGACAATATCCGTCTTTCAAAGGAAATTCTCCAACGCCTGACGGAGGCATACAGGCGAATACGAAATACCTGCCGCTACCTTCTGGGTAATCTCAACGACTTTGATCCGTTGAATGACAGGGTTCCTTACGAGGAGATGGAGGAGTTGGACCGTTGGGCACTCAACCGGCTGCAAGAGGTCAACGAACGGGTGCTTCAGGCCTATGATCAATTCGAGTATCATCCGATCTATCACAGCCTGCATAATTTTTGTGTCCTTGACCTTTCTGGCTTTTACCTGGACATCATCAAGGACCGCCTTTACGTCTCCCCTCCCAAATCAACGGCCAGAAGGTCGGCCCAAACCGCAATGCACGAGATTCTGGAGGTCCTGGTGAGACTTATGGCCCCGATTCTGTCCTTTACCGCGGATGAAATCTGGCAACATATGAAAGGGGAAAATCATCCCCCGATCATTCACATGGATCGCTTCATCCCGGTCAAATACGAATATAAAGACCCCGAACTGGGGGAAAGATGGGCGACAATTTTAAAGGTCCGTC
>CAZXWJ010000092.1:0-15327 GCA_964644375.1 uncultured Desulfobacteraceae bacterium
CGTGCAATCTGTTGTCCTATATTTGGCGACAGGTGTTTACTTTTAAAAAAGGCGACCATGACGGGCGTAGGCCTCAATCCATGGTACTAAAATAAAAAAATTGAGGTCTAGTATGGGGTGCCAAGGAAACCTGTCGTATGGCATTTGTCTTGCATTGTCTGCCAGTGAGCAATCGAATTGGAAAGTTATTGGTAAAGAGATCGTGGAAATCTTTCACCTGGGATAGAGATCGACTACCGAGTCGTCGCCTTGTGCGAGGAAGACGAAAAAATGAAAAGGAGGTGCCTGAAATGGAAGAACTGAATCAGGCAGAGGGTCACGATGTATTGGACGGCACATTCGCGGACAGAGAGGGAAAGTATCTAACCTTCACGCTTGATGAGGAGGCCTACGGGATCGGCATTTTGAAAATAAAGGAGATTATTGGAATGATGCCGATTACGCCGGTGCCTCAGACACCTGATTTTGTCAAGGGTGTTGTAAATCTTCGAGGTAAAGTTATACCGGTGGTCGAACTCAGACTACGGTTCGGTATCGAGGCGACGGAGTACACGGAACGAACCTGTATCATCGTTGTGGAAACAGAGGGGCAATCAGGGGGTGTCATCATTGGAATCGTGGTTGATTCCGTGTCTGAGGTTCTGAATATAAAGGCCGAGGATATTGAGAATGCCCCAAATTTTGGTCTCAAACTAAATGTGGATTACATCCTCGGAATGGCCAAAATGGAAGGGGGCGTTAAAATCCTTCTGGATATCGACCGTGTATTGAGCGTGAATGAACTCAAAGGATTGATGAATTAGTTTTCATATGGAGGTCGGAATTGAACTAAATTGACTGCCTTTTTTGCATATCATTGGTAGACGATCAGGGTTGAAATATCTTTATTGATTATTATAGTAGATCCATTATAGTATTGAGCGGTTTCAAACCGGGCTCCTTGAGCCCGGTTTTTTATCATAAAAGATGTCTTTGAGGTTTTGAAAATTGGATAAACACAATCGACGAGAAGTGGAGCGGCGGCGTAATTTCGGCATCATCAGTCACCCGGATGCCGGCAAGACCACACTGACTGAAAAACTGCTGTTGTTCGGCGGGGCCATCCAGCAGGCCGGTGCTGTAAAGGCTCGAAAGGCCGCCCGTCATGCGACCAGTGACTGGATGAGTATCGAGAGGGAACGGGGAATCTCGGTCACGACCTCCGCCATGAAATTCAACTACCGCGACTATGACATCAACCTGCTGGACACCCCGGGCCATCAGGATTTTTCTGAGGACACGTACCGGGTGTTAACCGCAGTTGACAGTGCCTTGATGGTCATCGACAGTGCCAAGGGTGTCGAACCGCAGACGGAAAAATTGATGGAAGTCTGCCGTATGCGCAACACACCCATTATGACCTTTATCAATAAACTGGATCGGGAGGGTCTGGCGCCGTTGGAATTGCTTTCAGACATTGAAGACAAGCTCCAAATCGAATGCGTGCCACTGTCCTGGCCCGTGGGTATGGGCAAGGCATTCAAAGGGGTCTACAATCTGTATCGCGGTGAAATGCATTTTTTTACTCCGGGACAGGCAACCGGCGCCCTGCAAGACATCGTGATTCATGATCTTGCCGATCCCCGTCTCGATCGTTTATTGGGGTCCCAGGCCGGGGAACTGCGCGACGACGTGGAGCTTTTGGTGGGGGCGGCGAGTCCGCTTGAATTGGAACACTATCTGAAAGGCAATCAAACGCCTGTATTTTTCGGCAGTGCCATCAACAATTTCGGTGTCAAAGAACTTCTTGATGCCTTTGTGGAAATGGCTCCCGCGCCGACCTCACGCCCTACCCAGACCCGTGACGTATCGCCCTTTGAAGACGCATTCTCTGGATTCGTATTTAAAATTCAAGCGAATATGGATCCGGCCCACCGTGATCGGATAGCCTTCCTGCGTGTGTGTTCGGGGAAATTCCAACGAGGGATGAAGGTCTTTCATCATCGGATCGGTAAAGAAGTAACTCTTGCCAATGCGACCATCTTCATGGCCCAGGACAGGACCAACGTGGAAGAAGCCTTTGCGGGTGACATCATCGGCATTCATAATCACGGAACCATCAAGATCGGTGACACTTTTACCGAAAAGGAGCCCCTGAAATTCACCGGCATCCCCAACTTCGCACCGGACCACTTCCGGCGAATACGCCTGAAGAACCCCATGAAGGCCAAACAACTCCACAAGGGCCTGATTCAACTCGCGGAAGAGGGTGCGGCCCAAGTTTTCCGGCCGGTGGGGACAAGTGATTATATCCTGGGCGCGGTCGGGGTCTTGCAGTTTGACGTGACTTCGGAACGTTTGAAGTTCGAATACGGCGCCGAAACGATCTATGAGCCGGTGCAATATATGGCTGCGCGGTGGGTGGACTGTGAGGATCAAAAACGCCTCAAGGAATTCGAAAAGAAAAACGGGGGGTATTTGGCCCATGACGGCGAGGGATATTTGACATTTTTGGCACCCAGCCAATGGCGCCTTGAAATCTGTATGGAAGAATGGCCTGAAGTTGCGTTCCACAAGACCCGTGAAATCAGCTAGTTTCACGCCTGCCAAAAAATCGGAATGGAAAATGACAACCCATGACAAATGATCTATCTTTTATGAATTACTGTTCAATAACAGAATGATAGGCTTTATACGTTAACCGGAATGGTAAATAACGCATGTCAGAAAAAAAGAGGTGGCCCCAGGCTTTATCAGTATCTCCTGCCGGGTGAATGGGTCGTATGGGCGGGTAAGAGCGATGAGGATAACGAGAGATTGAGCCTCAAGCTGGCGGGTCCCGACGATTGGTGGTTTCATGTCCGCGGCTTGCCGGGCAGTCATGTCATCCTGAGGCATAAAGCGGAGGAGGAACCGGGCCGCCACATCCTCAAATCCGTGGCGGCGATCGCAGCTTACCACAGCAAGGCGCGGAGCGGCGGAATTGTGGCCGTGTCATGTACGCGGGCACGACACGTAACCAAACCCCCCGGCACAAAACCCGGAACCGTTGCCATACGCAGGGAGCGTGTTCTGAAGGTCCGTCCCGCCCTGCCCAAAGAGGGTTTTGGCTTCTGACCCTAATTGACAACGGGATTTTCGAATCGCGCTTTTTACACACCCACGGCGTAACCCCTAGCACTATCAAGAACGGGGCCTTCCACGGATTCCATGTAAATTGAAATGCTTTCAGCCAGCTTGTCGATGATCCTGCGGAACTCTGATTCGTCGGGCTCGAGCAGGGTCATGCGAAAACCCTGGAGCCCCGTGTTGAATGAACTGAGGGGCACGACACAAATTCCGGTTGAGGCCAGCAGGTAATAAACAAAGCGTTTGTCCGGTTCAACTCCGGGACGCGAGACGAGTTCTTCAACCAGATGGCACACCTCCTGGTTGAGAGTGGGAAGGGTTTGATAGGGGTTCATTTTTTCCCGGTCAAATACCAAACTCATGTAAAATGCACCGTTTGCGGGATTTACCTGGACCCCGGGGATATCCTTAAACCGGGCATGGGCGGTGTTCGAAAATTGTTCGTAGCGGCGCCGTCGATTGTTCAGGTATGCCGTGTATTCCGGATGTTTAAGAATTATGGGGATAGAAAGTTGGGGCAGAGTGGTTGAGCAAACCTCGAGCATCTTGGCGTTGAGGATGCTCCGGACATAGGAGGCAAAGAGCGGATCCTTATCCCTGTTGTAGATCTCGATCCAGCCGCACCTGGCCCCCGGCCATGGAAACTCCTTGGATATCCCTTTCATTGAAAGTCCGGGCACGTCGCCGATCACCTCTGCAAGGGGTTTGGTCTCGTGATTGTTGTAGACCAGGTTGTGGTAGATTTCATCTGCGATGATGAATAGGTCGAATTCCCTGGCAATAGCCACGATTTCCTCCAGGAGGGCTTCGGGAAAGACGGCCCCGGTGGGGTTGTCCGGGTTGACGATCAGTATCGCCGACACACTGGGATTGTACTTTACCCTTCGACGGAGTTCATCGACATCGGGATACCAGTGGTTGTGCGGATTCAGGGGGTAGGTGACCGGAGGTAGACCGGCATGACTGGCTTCGGATGAAGAGTGTGTCGTGTAGGTGGGGGAAGGCGTCATGACGCGGGCCGTATGTCTCAATAATCCGTAGACCTTGGTAATGGCATCTCCCAGGCCGTTGAAGAAGATGATGTCTTCGGGGCCGATCTTTACCCCGCCCTGGGCGTTGTTGAGTTCGGCCAGGAATTTCCGGGTTTCAAGGATCCCTTGAGTGGGACAATACCCGTATGTGGCATCCTCCAGAGCCAGTTTTGATACGATTTCCTTCAGCCAATCGGGAACGGTTTCTCCTTTGCTGACGGGATCCCCGATGTTTTCCGGGTGGATCTTGACGCCGAGGGTCTCGAGTTTCTCGGCCACACGCACGATATTTCGAATTTCATAAGTCAGTTCGCTCGCGCCGATGTGAACGATGTCTGAGCGCATTTTTTTCCAGCCTCCTCTTTGTTGTATGGCATATTGTCTGATCCACGCGGCAAAAAAAAAGGCCGCGAGATTATCGCAACCCTTTCATAAATGAAGAGCTGCGGGGGTTGCCCGCAGCCCCGAATTTTAATTCTTAAGGGAATTACATAAGTGTTTCCCCCAACAGGACTGCGAGCCGCCCGGCTGCGGATGCCGCAGCGGCGATAATAGCGTTGTGTGCTCTTTTTTTCCTGTTGATGGGCAAAATCACTTTAATTTTCCTTTCAATTTTTAATAATTCATCATATGCCTCTAAGAATGTCAAGAACTTTTTTTTATTATCTGTTCATGGGAATATCCCTCACGAGTTCTTCATTGTTCGGGTATTGTTGGACCAGTTTAAGAAGCAATTCCATGGCCTGAGCGGGTTTTTTGTCTGCCAGCATCCGCCGGAGGCTGGAAAGGCTGTGGTTCTCCTCCGGGCTGAATAGCCGTTCTTCTTTTCGGGTACTGCTTGCATTGAGATTGATCGCCGGAAAGATATGGGCTTCCGCCAATGAACGCTCCAATATGATCTCGCTGTTTCCGGTCCCCTTGAATTCTTCGAAGATCAATTGATCCATGCGGGATCCCGTATCGATCAAGGCTGTAGCCAGGATGGTTGCAGAGCCACCGCCTTCTATGTTGCGTGCAAGGCCGAAAAATCGGCGTGGAAATTCCAGTGCCCCCGAATCCAGGCCGCCTGAAAGGGTTCGCCCCGAGCCTGCACCTCTGAGGTTAAAGGCCCTGCCCATGCGCGTTAGGCTGTCGACCAGAATCACCACATCGCGGCCACATTCAAGATCGATACGGACGTGAGAAAGCGTCATTTGAGCCAGTTCCACATGCTCTTGGACGCTCTGATCATTGCTGCTGGAGAAGACTTCGGCCTCTACGGCGCGGCGGAAATAAGTGACTTCTTCAGGACGTTCATCGAGCAGCAGAACGATGACTCGGGTCCCCGGATCGTCCGCATGGATCGCCCGGGCCATCTGCTCCAGCAGCATGGTCTTGCCGGCCTTGGGAGGAGAGACAATGAGGCCTCTCGTACCTTTGCCTATAGGCGCGACAATATCGACAATGCGCATGCTCGCCTCGCCCGAGGCGGCCAGGTGAAAACGTTCGCATGGGTCTATCGCGGTAAGGGTGGTGTAAGGCCGTCTGGCATGAAAGGCCTCGGGCGTAAGGCCCGATATGGACTCTATTGAAATGAGCATGGGGCCGGAGCGCCCCTGACGCGTGGCGCCGGTAATGCTTGCACCTTCAACAAGATGATATTCTCGAACGAGGCTGGCCGGAACCATGACCTCATCAGGCCGCTTACGAAAAGAGAATGAGGGATCACGCAGCACCCCTCCCCCTTTTTTTGCGAATTTAAAAACTCCGCTCACTGAGCAAGACATAAAATAGTTTTCTCCCCACAAAAAATCAAAAAGATTACCTTATCAACAGATCGGGAAATCGTTTGAAAGGCCAAACCTCCCTCATTGGCAGCGAGTGAAATTTTTTGGACTTAGAATGAACCATCTTTATCCTCTACAGCTTCCAAGGATGTTCTCAGACCCCTTAGAATATGCTGATCAACATGCGGGTACCTACCCCCAGCAGCAGCACGGCGAATATGCGTTTAAGTTTTTCAACGGGCAGGCTATGCGCGAGGCGAACCCCGAGAGGCGCAGTCAGCACACTGGTAACGATAAGCCCGGCCAGGGCCGGAAGATAGACAAATCCGATGGCGTATCCGGGAAGGTCCGTGATTGTCAGACCGTTGTAAATGTAACCGAAGGTCCCTGCCACGGCGATGGGAAAACCGATGGCCGCCGAAGTGCCGATGGCCTGGTGCAGCGGGACATTGCACCATACCATGAAGGGGACGGACAACGTGCCGCCGCCGATCCCGACAAGGCTTGACACCACCCCGATGATGTTCCCCACCCCGAACATGGCGGCCCGCTCGGGAAGCTGGCGACCGGGCTTGGGTTTCTTCCCGGCCAGCATCTGAAGGCCTACGTAATAAAGAAACACAACGAAAAACCCCTTGAGGACCGGGGTGGAGAGTCGCGCGGCCACAAAGGCCCCGAGAAACGTACCGACAAAAATACCCAGAACGATGCGTCGCACCACGATCCATTTGACCGCGCCACGCCGGTGATGGGACCAGAAACTCGATACGGCCGTAAACATGATACTGGCCATGGAAGTACCCAAAGCCATGTGCATGATCATCAGATCGGAAATGCCCTGGCGGGTCAGACAAAAGACCAGCATGGGGACAATGACCAGGCCCCCGCCGATACCCAGCAGGCCGGCCAAGATGCCGGCCACCGAGCCGGCAATGGAATACATCACCATGATTGAAAACATGTTTTTCCTCTGTGCTTGATCAAACCGCCTTTTTCGATCAGGGCACAAATCGTCTCTCGCGTGGAATCTTGTGAAACCTATATTAAGTACAAGGCACGCTCACAAGGTGGGCGGTCCTCCGTCTCCAGTTCAGGCTTGAGAATCAATTTCTGGATTTTTTAGACGATTTCCTGGCGGCGATGACCGGTCACTCAAACGTTACCCGGTTGTTTCATCATGTACCCGTTTCGTTTTATTGGTTGGTCCAATACGAAAATATAGAAATCGGCCCAAGCGATATCAGCCGCAATAGACCCTGTCAAGCCTTTTTGATTATTGGGATCTTCTCCGGATAAGGCCTTCCCGGAGCAAGTCGAGGCGGGAAGATAAGGCCTCATATGAGAGTGGCTCTATTATGAGGTCGGAATCAAGGTGGATTCAGGTGTGAAAACGCTTGCCCCAGGTCACGGTGTCCGGGCACATTTGGCCTTTCTTGCCCTCGGGGTACTTGGTCATACTCACCGGCACCAGCAGCGGTTCGTGGGTGTGCCCGTAGACCATTTAGTCCAGTATAGAAACCCTGGTCCTGTGGGCCAGGTCAGGTTTCAGGTGTCAGGAGGGTAGGGCTGAGTCCTGGAACCTGCATGCTGTTTAAACAGTTCAAGGCACGGTCTCTGCCGTATTTTGATAATCGTTGCCTCATGTCGTGAGCCTCTGTCGGCACAGAAGGTGAATTTAAGCTGAACCAATATTTGTTTTGGAGGAAGGCGTTGAAGCCTGACACCCGAAACCTGAAACCAGTTGGCGCAAAGGTGTTCTGTAGTTCATGTCCTCTGGGCTTAGATCAAAGCCGGGCCCTCTGGACCCGGATATTTGCTCTCTGCTCCGCACCATTTGGCCCCGTGACAGTCAGGCTCACGGTATATGCTCCGGGCCCGGAAAAAACGTGTTGTGGATTCCGAATGGAACTGCTTGTCCCGCCACCGAAACTCCAGTACCAAGAGTCGACGGATCCTGAAGACAGATCAGTAAATTGAACGGTGAGGAGCAAAAACCCAACAAGGTAGTCGGCCTCAAAACCTGCAATAAGCGGGGTGATGATGTCTATGATTTGATTCCCGCCCACATGGCCACCCGTAAGATCCAGCCATCCTCTGTGTGTTTCAAACTGGTCCATCACCGCTATTCTCAATTTGCCAATATTCGGTGCCAGAGTCCATACGTCATTTATTTCCAGTGTCTCTTGTAAAGCCTCCATATTGTATGAAAAACTCATATCTATTGCCCTGCAATTGTCCATGGTGCCCAATGCAATGGCTACAGAACCGACAGGGCTTGCATTCACTATTTGAATCTTCCAGCATCCGTCGAATGTTGCTATTTGGCCCCCCTTCGTTCGCGTGCGGTTCCGTGTTCAGTCATTTCAGGCTTTCTCGATACGGAAGGATACCTCGGCCGAGGGCCGACGGTTTACCAGAACCGTTCCCAGGCTTACCAGGCCCAGAGCCACCATGAGTTTCATGTTCATGAGCTCACCCAGAATCAGGGCACCACTCAGGAAGACCCCGAAAACGGGGGTAAAAAAGGAAAAGGCATGGAGGAGGCTTACCGGGTAGCGGTGGATCAACTCAAACCACAACAGGTAACTGAGAAAGGCCACGATAATACACTGGTAGAAGACCGAGAAGGCGGTTATCATGGAAAACCCGGACACCACGGGGTCTTCCAGGATGAGACCTGCAATAAGCAGGGGAGGGCCCGAAAAGCAGACCTGATAGAAGAGGGTCTGCAAAGGAACGGTCCGGTAAGCGAGAAATTTTTTCACATAGACCGTCGTGGCTCCCCATATGGCGCCTGCCAGCAGCGCCATGGCGTCACCGGTCAGGGCACCGAGGGTAATGGCACCCATTGCCCCCCGCAGGAAAAGGATCGTAACCCCGCAGAAGGCGATGACGAGGCCGATAACCTTCCAGACATTGAGCCTATCGCCCCGCAAAAAGAGATGCGCCCCCAGGGCGACAAAAAAAGGAGCGGAGTAAAGAAGGATATAGGTCCTGGATGCCGTGGTATATTGGAGTCCTACATAAATAAGACCAAACTCCGTTCCGAACATAAGCCCGATTACGATCCCGTGAATAAGAATCGCCCTCGCAGGAAACAGGACAATGCCTTTTGCCTTCATCCAGATGTAGAGGCAAAAGGCGGCCACGAGGGAACGCAGGCCAGCCATGAAAAGAGGTGAAATTTCCCGCGCGCCGATCTTCACCAAGGCCATATTTGCTCCCCAAGTCAGGGCCAGAAGCAGAAGAAAAACCACAGGCTGCCATCTGAGTTGAGCTTGATACATGTCCTTTCTCCTTTCATCAATCCGAAGAGGAATCCCCTATCAATTCCTTGTGTTTTTATAACGTTATTCAACAAGTGGCACAGAGTAGAAAAGCTGGGCAAAGACGGTTTGATAATGTGATATGGGTTTTTGTTGAACGACCCTCTTGGTGTGGAGGGTGGTCGAGGTCAAAAAAAGGCGGTCGCCACCTCCATGAGATCCCCGATCACACTTACGGCTCTATGGACCTTTTCTGGAAGACTCGCGGATTCACCCACTCAAGCCTGAAACGATCATCTCACCAGGGTTTATCTCGTCGCCAGGAGCAGAATATGTGGCACAATTGATACTTTATCTCATTTGCCGAATGCTTTCAATACCAGAACCTAAATCCACGCCCTAATTTATAAATCAGTGCTGAAACGAGGAGGATATCGAGGAGGCCATGTCCTGCAAGGAGGCATAGGGATGGGGGCGCGAATGCGCTTTGAAAAATTGCAGGGCGATTCTATTCTGTATCGCATCTGTCGTTCCGTGGTCGTGGGTTTTTGTCAAGAAAACATAATCCTCGGAAAGTTCGGTTGTTCCCATCACATTTTCTTAGTCCCAACCTGGCACCCAGTATTTTTCACCTTCTGGACTGAACAGTGGAAAAAGCTCAGCTACAGGAAGAGCCATTTCGAAGGCTTTGGTGTGGCTGATTGATTTCATGGCCCATTTTTTCCTTTTGTTGCGTGGTTAATTATCTTACCAGAACATCCAACTCCCGGTAAGCAACACATAAATCCCCAATCCAAGGTTGGTGATTCCGTGAGCCAGAATAGCTCCCCTGAGTTTTTTTTGAAGAATCAGCAATAAATTGTAAATCACGCCCGCGACAATCCCCACAATCACCCGGTGGTGCTCAAGACCAAACAGGATCGCCACGCCAATGAATGAAAACCAGGCAAATGCGCCCATGGGCACTGACCGAAAATTCGGATTGATCAGGTAGCGCATCAAAAAAGAACGCCAAAAAAGCTCCTCCATGACCGGTACAACCACCCCCGCACCGATCAGACGCGCGGCAATCAGCCCCTTTGTGGCCGCTCCGGGCCAGCCAAAGGCATAAGGATCAAAACCGGAATTTTGGCCAAACTGAAACAGATATTCATCCGGCGCAATCCAGATGACGAGCGCCAGGAGGCCGCAGCAAAGCGCCGTCACCCACTCACTGAAGGAGAGGCTGGGACGGATGTCTGCGGCATACTCATGCCGCCAGCACCAGAGCAGGGCCCCGACAACGATGGTCTTGGTGATATATAGAAAGGGGCTCAATGCAGGAAAAAAGCGAACAGGTTCGGTCAATAATAAAAACAAGACAAAAGGGCACACATATGGGAACCAGGTTTTGTCCAATAGCCTCTTAAATCGGTCTTTAGGAATCTTCAACTCCTTTGCCTGAGCTTGAAACGAACGGTTCATAAGCAGTCGTCACCCTTGTGGGCATTACCTAAGAGATCTCTTAAGCCGGAAAAGATTACTCAGACCTTAAACCGTGTCATAAAAAAAGCCGGCATTCCAATCCCCATTCGTGAATGGTTCATCGACGTGTCGGCATATATCCCTTCAGAGGTTTCAGCATCAGCCTTTAATCCGGATTCCACAAGGGTATCAAAACGGGAGTATGTAATAAAAATCAATTAATTCCGGGCTACAAACCGGATATTTTATAAAAAATCCATACAAGATCTGAGAAACGAAGTAAAGACCAAAATAGGTTCCGCTCGCTACGGCCGTGCCCTCATTTTCCTCCTTGGCGTTACCTGGTTCACCAAATTTTCAGAAATTTTGGCCCAAGGCTTGATCACCCCTTGCTTTTTGGGGGACGTATGAGGTCTTTCAGAGATTTTTCGGATGCTCTGGTACCAAACTGGCTTGGAGATTTTGTCTTTGAAGGTTTCGGTATCGCCAGGCATATTGAACCTCCTTTTATTTCGTTGTTAAAAACCTGGTCCATCCGCGCGAAGCTGGAGTCAGAGAAAGCTGGCTATGCCGAGTTCATTCCAGGGCTCAGATGAAATTCCTGAACCATGGCCCGCTCAGTTTGGGTTTTCCCACTAACTGGGGGACGAATTTGTTGAAAAAATAAATGAGGGGTATGCAAACGACTAAACTCGCTATGGTCATCAAACAGCCCGTCCAGAAGACGGTCGGCCCGGAACCGGGAAAGGTATCTAAAACCCATTTTGCGATCCGACCGTTGAAATAGTGATAGAAAATGCCGTTGAGGCACATGAGGATCAAAGTGTTTTGTCCCATCCAGAGGATCGTGTTTTGCGTGGGTGAAATTTTGGCAAGGAAAAGTATGAAGAAAGAACCCGCAACCGCAGAAACAGGAAACCAGAAGAAATTTCCATGCGAGGCGAATATTATCACCACGGCATTATAAAAGCTGAAGTTGAAAGGCCCGGTGTTCAAATTGTATGTGAACAGGACAATAAGAAAAGTTATGATTATTTTTGGCAGCAATATCTTCAGCGACACCTTGTCCATGAGGAATTTTTTGCGCCTCAAATAGACACCCATCAAATAAAAGGCGTACATGGTAATCGCCTCATGAATAAAGAGATAATTCCAGCCAATGACCCGCCCTTTCAACGGGTTAAAAATATCCAATTTCAGATTGAGCCAGTATCCCACCACGTAAAATACAACGGCCCCCATTAAGATCTTTGAATTGGATCTTAAGAACCGGAACGCCTTATAATGAATTAATTCAACGGAAAACAACATAAGAATAAACCAGGACGGAACGCAAAAAGCGGGTATTCCAAAGACCGTACTGACCAGTCCTTTGATATACCCCTCAATACTTGGCAGTTTTAGGCCATAGAATTCCCCCGGAAAGAAAACGGGCAACACCATGAATATTGCCGTGAAAAACAGGAAGGGGATAAGACGGGAAATAACGCGGTGTTTCAAATAGGTTCCAAAATCGAACCGGATGTCACTTTCCCTCACCACATAGCCTGCCAAAACAAAAAAAAACACCATGTGAAATGAGTATATAAATTTGTATTGAGCAGCGCCGGCCGGATTTTTCAGCAGCATGAACCGTTCGATGAAATGGCCGTAAAAAACCAACGCCATGGCGTAAAACCGCGCGATATCGATTATCCAAATTCTTCCTTTTTTTGATTCCGTTTCCACACGCATAAGCCAGATTCCTTCTCACAGAAAGGTTCTAATAAAGGGCAGGTCTACCGTTGATGGGGGTGCACTCTTGGTTCAATGTCTTCTACGGGACCTTGGCTTACGGTCGTGGATACGTTTTTTGAATGGCGGTCGTCACAGGGCTGTTTAAAATATCAGTGTTTGAACCTTGTCTAGCTTTTGACCGGAAACGATAAAAATACTTTGCAGTAGGAACATAATATTCGGTGAAGGTTGGGAGATCGGGAAAGTTTTCAAGATGTTTTTGGAGTCTTTTGAACGGAGATTCACTTTTTCAAAATCACTGTCTTACTGAAAAGCACTTTCGGCCTTTCAGCAGGCGTGAAACCCGCGCCTCGGGCAGTTGAGATGGTTTCTTCAAACTCATTCTTCGAGACATGGAAGGGTGGTTCCACAACGAGAACTTTTCCTTTCGGTTTAAGTATCGATAAAATCTCATCAAAAAACGCTTCCTGATTGGGGACTTCGTGTGCCATATAGAAGGCAAGAACAAAATCAACATGCTCCGACACGCCTATCTGCTCTTTTGGCATTTTTGCAGTGTGATACGTTCCTCAAATTCCGTTCCATGAATTTTGAGTCTTATTTTCTAAAGCATTCCATTCTGCAAATCAGAAGCAATAACTCGTCCAGATTTGCCAACCATTTTTGCGATCTCAATAGAAAAAAACCAGGACCGCAACCAAGATCAAGGACAGTCATTCCCTCTCTCATGTAAGGGCCAAGTATTTTTCGAGGGTTCTGTATCCATCTTCGAAACCTGTTATCAAGATTGCCTGCTCTTTCGACAGGGCATACACGATTCTTGTCATCGCCCATTTTAGGTTTTCCTTTTATTGTTGTATGTGGCAAATTAAAAACGTTTTTTCCTCCCCGTTTCCCTCTATTCCAAGGGTCAAGCGTGGACTTGCCCCATCTCGCATGATGCAGTCTGTTCGGTCAAGACTGTGATGCCCTCTGAATGGAAACGATAGCCTTCAACCTCAATTGCCCACGTAGCTCTTGATTGACCTTTGCCTTGTGGCTCAAGACTAAAACGAACATCCATCTGCGATCCCTTCTCTACGGAGATGGTTCTTCCTACGGGGAAGATAGAGCGTCCCCAATGGGTATCTGGTTCCGAAGGTCCGTTGCTCAGAACGATCTGGTTGGTCAACTGCGCCCGGAACCAGGCAGCGAGTGCGTTAATTTGACCACCTCGATCTGCAATAAACTTCAATCGGGAACGAAACGGCCGGTTGGCATTTTCATGGGAGTAGGTCATGCCGTCAACCTCCCACATCAACTGAGGTTCACAAAGGAGGTGTTCCCGTTTTACATGGTGGCAGGCGCAATCCAACTGGCGGGCTGTGACCCGGCTGATTGCGTTGAAATTAAGGCCATAAGGTTCGCTGTTCCAGAAATCAACGTCTTGCTGAAGAAGCGCATCATAGGCTGGGGCAATCCAAGACGTTACTGTTCCAGGAATCAATCTGCCCCCGGGTTTCAGCCAACGATATCTGGCAAGGACGACAACAGGAAGTAAATTCTCATCCACACCATAACCACCAAGCCATTCAGAAACGATGACGTCCACCTTTTCAGGAAGTTTGAGGGTTTCCATGTCACTTTGCAGGACGATGATTCGATCGCCGAAGCCATTCTCCGACACAATGCGTTGTGCGAATTCTGCAATATGCGTCCGTTCAACGGCGTAGACCACTCTGGCCCCCGCCTGCGCTGCAAACAGACTGAGAATGCCGGTGCCCGCGCCTATGTCGAGCACCGCGCAGCCAGGTGTCACCGTGTCGAAAATGGCTCGGCGAAACGCCTCGCACCTGACCGAATCTCGCAACATCGATTCATGACCCCGGAGATTGCTGTAATTGATTTGAAGTGTCATCTGTCATCCTTCTTTAATCGGCGCGCTCAATTGTTGACTTGACCCTAACCCCATTTTTGTATTTATTTTACCAGAACTCAGATCCCCAATCAAAGAACGGTTCCCTGTACCGATACCCCCCTTTTATCCCCTTTTTCGAAAACACAATCTGGAACAATTGGTTCCTTCTTGACCTGAAACTGCCGGCACTTGAAAGAAGATAATAGGTCCACATACGGTAAAACTTCTCATCGTAGGTGTCTTTGAGTTTGGTCCAGTTTTTTGTGAAATTGTTATACCAGGCCATCAAAGTTTTATCATAGTATTGGCCAAAGCTGTGCCAGTCCTCGATGACAAATATTCCATCGGATGCAGAGGTGATTTGTTTGGCCGACGGTAGCATTGAATTCGGGAAAATATACTTGTTGATCCAAGGATCTGTCGAATTCACCGAACTGTTTCCAGCTATCGTGTGCAACAAAAAAAGCCCATCCGATTTTAAACATCGATGGACAACTTTCATGAAAGTCCTGTAGTTTTTGCATCCCACATGTTCGAACATGCCTATCGAAACGATCCGATCAAATCTATCTTTCAGCTCCCGATAGTCCTTCAGTTCGATTTTAACATCGAGCCCCTGGCAGAATTGATTCGCAAATTTAACCTGCTCTCGGGATACCGTTATGCCATGTATGTTTGCGCCACATCTTTCAGCCGCATATCTGGCAAAACCACCCCAGCCACACCCAATATCTAGCACCTTCATGCCCGGTTTTAAGTCCATTTTTCGGCAAATCAGGTCCAGCTTGGATTCCTGTGCGGTATCGAGCGTCTTCGCCTTTTCCCAATAACCGCAAGAATAGTTTAGCCCTCTGTCCAGCATAATAGAGAAAAGGTTGTTGCCGATGTCGTAATGGCGCTTACCGATTACAAAAGCTTTTGATCTGTTTTGAGCGTTCAGTATCTTTGCCTTGAGCATAACATACAGAAAAAGTTTGGTATTTGTCTTTGCCCTCTTGTCTAGCCGATTTTCTAAAATTTTTTCAAAGAATTGATCAAGAGATTCACAGTCCCACCAG